>JANOVD010000348.1:0-25701 GCA_031417255.1 Chitinophagaceae bacterium | reverse complement strand
TGAATCATGAGTTCCCCACTCACGTCTGACGACTCACTACTCACGATTGACGACTGACGATTTACGTGTTCTTCCATCAACCAATAACAAACTGCAATCACATCTTTTACATAAATAAAATCACGCAATTGCTCACCATCTTCATATCCATTTTTATGTGATTTAAAAAGTTTTACTTTTCCATTCTCTTTAATCTGGTTAAAAGAATGAAAAACCATACTCGCCATTCGGGCTTTATGGTATTCATTGGGCCCATAAACATTAAAAAACTTTAACCCTGCCCAAAAGGGAGGATGGTCTTCCTGGTGCAGCACCCATTTATCAAATTCGTTTTTTGAAATGCCATAAGGATTTAGCGGCTGCAATTGTTCAATAATTTCATGGTCATCATTATAGCCCAATTCACCTTCACCATAAGTTGCGGCAGATGATGCATACACCAACGGGATGTTATTGATGGTACAATAATTCCATATTTTTTGTGAGTATTCTACATTTAAATGCTGATGAATGGAATAATCAAATTCAGTTGTATCAGTTCTGGCACCCAGATGAAAAACAAAATCAACTTTGGTTTTTTCTCTTTGCACCCAGTCAAAAAACTCTTCACGTTCAACACGAACCAGGTATTTTTTGTGCAGCAGGTTCAGTTCTTTTTTATCATTATCAAACTCATCAACCAGGATCAGATTTTCAAATCCCTGTTTGTTTAAATAACTCACCATGCAGCTACCTATAAAGCCAGCTGCACCTGTAATTACAATTGTACTATTCACCTGCAAGTAGTATTATTTTAGCGTATAAAGAATCGGAGAAATGAAATGTTGTCTTTAATCTTAAATTATCCAATAAAAATTTAGCAGAGGCAATATGGTTATTTTGTATTGCCAGAAGAATAACACCTAAAAGCCAACTGTTTTAATACCTAATTCTTCGGCTGCTTTTTTACCTGCCTTTTCATCAATTATCAATGCAATATTTTTAAGCTCAAGTGCCAGGGCAAGGGCTTCTGTTTCTCCAGAATCTAAGTCATAATATTTTGCTTTTTGTAAAGCAGCGGTATCAGTTACTTTTGCCACCTCAATTTTATTTGCTGATAATTGAGTTGTAAATGTATTTTTATGAAAGGCAAGTAGTTCGTTCAATACAGCTTCTGGAATTAAAATTTTACCAAACAGTTCTGGTAAAATCTGTAAAGCATCTATTTGAAACAGGTTGGTAATACAGGATGTGTCACTTATTATTATCATGCATTTTATTATACAATTCAATAAATTTTAAATCATTTTCCAACATCTCCTCATCATAGTGCATATTAATACCCCTGCCGCCAATTTCATTTTGCATCTGCATTTTAGGTATGCCCACTAACTCGGCAGATTTGCCGAGGGTTAATTTATCTTTTTCAAATAAATAAATGGCAATTTCCAAAAGCATTTTATTTCTGTCTAATGGATGTTCTAATGCTGTATCTGGTATTTCAATAAGCATAAAAAAGGTTTGTATAAAGCTACGTATTTAAATACAATAAATTATAGCCTTTAGCTAAATTATAAAGCCGCAAGCGCATGCTCACTCTCATGCCCGGCCAATAAATTTGCAATGGCATTTTCGTACTTCTCTTTCCACTCATTTACATTTCCCCAATCTTCTCCGTTGATATTTATGTTGCCTGCACAAACCTTACCTAAATAAGTCACCGTCATTTCCATCTTCTCCAGCAGCATATTAAAATCGTTCCTGTTCTCTTTTGAAACTGTTACTACAATTCTACTCTGACTCTCTCCAAACCAATAGGCATCTGCTCTAAGCCCCTCCTTTGGAGGGGTTGGGGAGGCCTCAAAACCCAGATTGCGGTTAAAACAACTTTCAATCAATGTAATAAACAATCCGCCTTCACTTACATCATGTGCCGAGTTGACTAATTTTTTTTGAATCATTTTTTTTACCTCATCCTGCACTTCAAATTCTTCATCCAGGTCAAAATATGGTGCAGGTGAAAACTCCACACCATGAATTTTATGTAAATATTCAGATGAGTTGATATCATTGCGTTGCGTACCTACCAAATAAATTTCATCATCCTCCTGCTTAAAATCCATGGTCATTTTATCATGCACATTTTCCAGTAAACCAACCATGCCTATCGTTGGTGTAGGATATACAGCACCATCGGGCCCCTGGTTGTAAAAACTAACATTACCGCCCGTTACAGGCGTATCAAATTTTATACTGGCTTCACCCATGCCTTTAATGGCATGTACAAACTGGTAATAAACCTCAGGATCGAAAGGATTACCAAAATTTAAACAGTTGGTAACCCCCAACGGTTGGCCGCCGCTGCAAACAATATTCCTTGCAGCTTCTGCAACTGCAATCATAGCGCCTTTGTAAGGATCGGCAAAAACATAACGGCTGTTACAATCGGTTGTTAAAGCCAATGCCTTGTTGGTTGGTTTTGCCAAAACGATCGCCGCATCGCTTGGTGCATTGGTGCTGGCATTACCGGTGCCAACCATGCTATCATATTGTACATATATCCATTTTTTGCTGGCAATATTTGGTATCTGAATAATTTGTTCTGCAACGGCTTTCAGATCTTTTGGAACAGAAATTGTTGAAGCATCAAATGCTTTTATTTTTTCAAAATATTTTGGTTCGGTGTAAGGACGATCATAAACAGGAGCACCACCACCCAATACTAATTCATAAGCCGGTAATTCTGCTTCCAGGTTTCCTTTCACATAAAACCTCAGTATTCCATCATCGGTTACTTCGCCAATTTCGCTGCAGGGCAGATCCCACTTTTTAAAAACATCCAGCACCAATTGTTCTTTTCCTTTTTCGGCAACCAGTAACATGCGTTCCTGGCTTTCGCTTAACAATAATTCCCAGGGCTTCATGTCTTTTTGCCGTGTTGGTACTTTATCCAGATCAATCCGCATTCCCGATTTACCTTTCGCACTCATTTCAGACGTTGAACAAATAATTCCGGCTGCGCCCATATCCTGCATACCCACCACTGCACCGGTTTGTATTACTTCCAGGCAAGCTTCTAATAATTTTTTTTCCTGAAAGGGATCACCAACCTGCACGGCGGGCAAATCTTCGGCACTGTCGGCAGTAATATCTGCCGATGCAAAACTTGCACCGCCAATTCCATCTTTGCCGGTTGCACTTCCTACAAAAAAAACAGGGTTGCCTATTACATTACCAGAAGTAGCCGAAACCGTTTCGCCTTTTTTTAAGATGCCAACACTCATGGCATTTACCAACGGGTTGGTATGATAACACTCTTCAAAATAAACTTCGCCACCAACTGTTGGTACGCCAAAGCAGTTGCCGTAATGGCCAATGCCATGTACAACGCCTGCTAACAGATGTTGTGTTTTTGCTTCCGTTAATTTTCCAAAGCGTAAGGAATTTAAAGAAGCAATGGGCCTTGCACCCATGGTAAAAATATCACGGTTAATGCCGCCAACACCGGTAGCCGCACCTTGGAAAGGTTCAATGGCAGATGGATGATTGTGCGATTCAATTTTAAAAACAACACCGTAGCCGTCACCAATATCCATAAGGCCTGCATTTTCTTCACCGGCTTTTACCAGCATCTTTTTTCCATCACGGGGTAAGGTTTTCAGCCATTTAATCGAGTTCTTATAACTGCAGTGTTCACTCCACATGGCACTGAAAGAACAGAGTTCATTAAAATTAGGTATGCGGCCAAGTTTTGTTTTTATCAGTTCAAATTCTTCGGCTGTTAATCTTAATTGCTCGGCTGTTTTTACTGTTATTTCCATAAATAGTGATGAGAAAATATGTTAAAAACGCAAAGGTAAGAACTGCATTGCTTTTATCCTTACTAAATATTTGATAGGATAGGCGACAAAATACAGGCACACGGATGACACGGGTAAGACGGATGAACACGGATTTATTTTCCACTTCGTGGAAAATAATACAAGGACAGCAATCATAAAACTGATTGATAACAGGTTGAGAAAATGGATTACTGCAAAACATCCTTTGGGTAAAATCAAAATTTCTGCGAAGCAGAAAAAATCCGTGTTCATCTGTCCAATCTGTGTTATCCGTGTGCTTATGTCGCATATCTCATTGAAGTATGAGTATTAGCAAAGCAAATATTTTAACTATCTTCCCACACCGAAAATATATTGCTTTGAATTATCTGTTATTTGCAGTTTATCTAATTGTTTTATGCTGGCTGTTGTTGCGTGTGCCTTTTATTAAAAATGCCGGTATCAGCAGTAAGGTTTTGCTAAGCTTATTTTTGTTCAAGATACTTGCCGGTATTGCCATTGGCTGGATATCGTTACATATTTACGGCCCGGGAAATGATTACTGGGATGTGCATGATTATGCCCGTGAAGAATACCAGCTTTTGTTCACCAATCCGGGCAAATACTTCAGTAATATTTTTACTTCAGATTACCATGATGGCTACGCCGGCATTTTCAATTCATTTAATTCTTACTGGAACGATCTGAGAAGTAATATCATTATCAAACTTGTTTCTGTCTTTAATATTTTCAGCCGTGGCGATTACTATATCAACAGTTTGTTTTTCAATTTCATTGTTTTTTTCGGGCATATTGCTTTGTACAGGTTGTTTATAAAAATTTATCCTGGTAGAGAAATAATGGTGATCATAGGATGCTTTCTTCTTCCTTCAGCACTTTATTTTTCATCCGGTATTCATAAAGACGGAATCGTGTTTTTAATGCTGGCTGTTTTAATCTATAGCGTTTATCAATCTTTATGTAAAAACAGGTTTAGTTTAAAAAGAGTGATACTGATTGGTATAAGTTTGTGTTTATTATTTTTATTGCGGAGTTTTATTTTCCTGGCATTGTTGCCGGCGTTGTTTGCATGGGTATTATCTGTAAAGGCCAAATGGCCTGCCGGCAGAACTTTTGTTGTAGTTTATTTGTTTACAGGATTGTTGTTTTTTAATGTCAGTTCTTTAAACAATAAAATAAATCCTCTTGAAATAATTACAAAAAAACAGACAGAATATTTGAACCTGCCGGTTGCAGCTACGCAAATTCAACTCACACCTTTGCAGCCAACTTTTAAAAGTTTTGCTGCCAATGCACCCGAGGCATTAAATCATAGTTTGTTTCGCCCTTATATTTGGGAACAACCAGTAAAATCACTTTTACCCTTTGGTCTGGAACTGGTGCTGTATCAATTTTTGCTGCTGTTGTTATTCTTTTTCAGAAGAAAAGATTTCAGCCCTGCTGATAAACCCTTCCTTTTTTTCGCCATATTTTTTACGCTTTCTGTTTTTTTATTGATAGGCTATATAGTGCCAAATCTTGGGTCCCTTGTGCGGTATCGAAGCCTTTATCTACCCTTGATAATTACTCCAATATTGTGCTATTTGGACTGGAATAAGCTGGGGGCCATTTTTGAAATTAAAAAATAAATACATGTAAATTATTTTTCCACAATCTTTAATTTATTATAGAATAAGTCGAAAATTTATTGGTTTATAAAAGGATTTACTGTTTTTTTGTGCCTTAAACTCAAAAAAACATGGAATCTTTAAGATTTAAGGCATTAGACAATTTAAGTAAAGGACATGCAAAAGTAAAGGTTGAAGGCTCTCAAAAGATCACGGCAATTTTTAATGAGAATGTATTTACACTGCAGGTTGCCCGTAAATACTTAAGTGATGAGGCTTATAAAAGTTTGGTAGCATCCAGTAAAGGCGGAAAAAAAATTGACCGCAACATGGGCTCTCAAATTGCCAATGGCATCAGGGCCTGGGCAGAGAGTAAAGGTGTTACACATTTTACACACTGGTTTCAACCGCTAACCGGTTTGTCTGCCGAAAAACATGACTCCTTTTTTACTTTAAAATCTGATGGTACACCCATTGAAGAATTTGAAGGCGCAGCTTTAATTCAACAGGAACCTGATGCATCTTCTTTCCCTAGCGGAGGATTAAGAGCAACTTTTGAAGCAAGAGGTTATACCGCATGGGATCCTTCTTCACCTGCTTTTATTATGGAAATTGGCGAGGGAAAAACTTTGTGCATTCCCACCATCTTTGTTTCTTATACCGGCGAATCGCTGGATACAAAAACACCTTTGCTGAAAGCACTGGTTGCATTAGATAAAGCGGCAGTTGATGTTTGCCAGTATTTTGATAAGAATGTTACCAGGGTTACCGCAACCTTAGGTTGGGAGCAGGAATATTTTGTAATTGATGCCGGTTTGGCAAACACACGCCCCGACCTGGTTTTAACAGGCCGCACCGTTTTTGGCCATGCGCCTGCAAAAGGACAACAATTAGATGATCATTATTTTGGAGCGATACCCGAAAGGATCTATGCTTACATGCGTGATTTTGAGCAGGAGAGTTATAAACTGGGCATACCCATCCGCACACGTCATAATGAAGTTGCGCCTGCACAGTTTGAGTGTGCACCCATTTTTGAAGAAACAAACCTGGCGGTTGATCACAATACTTTGCTGATGGATATTATGGATCGTGTTGCCAAGCGCCATGGTTTAAAATGTTTGTTGCACGAAAAACCATTTGCCGGTATCAATGGCAGTGGTAAACACAATAACTGGAGCCTGGCAACCGATACAGGAGTTAATCTTTTAGCTCCGGGAAAAACGCCCAAAACCAATTTAATGTTTCTTGCTTTTTTTGTTAACTCTATTAAAGCGGTTCATGATTATGCCGATCTGTTAAGGGCATCCATTGCAAGTGCCGGCAACGATCACCGCCTTGGCGCCAATGAAGCGCCACCGGCCATCATCTCTATCTTTATCGGTAAATATTTAACCGAAGTTTTAAACCAGGTAGAGACAAGGGTTTCGGGTAAATTTGATGAGCAGGATGAAGCCATTTTAAAACTGGATATTCATAAAAGTATTCCTGAACTAATGCTGGATAACACCGACAGGAACCGTACATCTCCTTTTGCTTTTACAGGTAATAAATTTGAGTTCCGTGCCGTGGGTTCATCTGCCAACTGTGCCAATGCAATGACGGCACTCAATGCAATAATGGCCGATACTTTAAAGAGTTTTAAAACTGATGTAGATAGTTTGATTGAGAAAGGAGAGAAAAAAGAAGTGGCCATTATGCAGGTTATTCAAAAGTATATTGTAGAGAGTAAATCTGTTTTATTTGAAGGTGATGGTTACAGCGATGAGTGGGCGAAAGAAGCAGAAAAGCGTGGTTTGGCCAATGTGAAAACAACACCATTGGCATTGGATGCTTATGTAACCGATAAAACAAAACATCTTTTCAGCAGCAATGAAATTTATAATCATCCGGAGCTGGAAGCCAGGCATGAGATCATGCTGGAAGCTTACATTAAAAGAGTGCAGATTGAGGCAAGGGTGATGGGAGATTTGGCAACTACATTTATACTTCCATCTGCTGTTAAGTATCAGAATGTATTGATAAAAAATATTGTTGGGTTAAAAGAAGCCGGGCTTTCTGAAAAAGCTTACGCCAATCAGAAACAGGTGTTGGAAGCGATCAGCGAACACATAAACACCATAAGCGATAATGTTGAAAAAATGATAGAGGAAAGAAAGAAGGCAAATGAAATAAAGGACACAAGAGCCATGGCCATTGCGTATTGCGATAATGTAAAAGGCAAGTATTTCGACATCATCCGCTATAATGTTGATAAGCTGGAACTGCTGGTTGATGATGCTTTCTGGTTATTGCCAAAATATAGGGAATTGCTTTTCTTAAGATAGAAGATTTGGTTAAAGCAGTCCTGAGCGGAGCCGAAGGATCCCACAGAGACACGGAGAACACAAAGAAAAACTTTGTGACCTTTGTGGCTTTGTGGGATTTTTAATTTTTCTTTAGATGGAATTAAACTTCTACCTTAAAAAAATATCTATCATACAGAAAATTGAGACACATGAAAATATCCCTTATCGCATTTATCCTATCCGTGGTTACATTAACTGCTTCGGCGCAGATTGAAAGAAAACCTGTTGCCATAAAAACAGATTCTGCCCAAACAACCAGTAATAATAAAGCTGATAAGCAAACCCAAAAAGACAGGCTTAAAGAGCTTAATCTAACCAAAGAGCAAAAGGCAAAAGTGAAAGAGATACGCCAGGCAGGTAAGTCAGCCAAAGAAGCCATTGAAAAAAATACCGAATTATCAGAAACCGATAAGAAAAAACAATTGCGTGAGCTGCAAAAAACACAGGCACAAAAAGTACAGGCTATTTTAACAGAAGAACAAAAAGTAAAATTCAAAGCATCCAAACAAAACAATCCATAAATGTTTTATTCATAGGATAAGCATCAGTCACTTATTCCTGTGTTTTAAGGTTGAGCAAAAGAGGCCGTTCATTAATTGGACGGCTTTCTTTTTGCGTCAAGACGGTTTAAAACCGTCAGACGCATTTGGTAAAAAATTAGAAAGCTAATAAAAACATAAAATTTACCTTATTACCGCTTTGTGGTAATTTTTTTAAATAAATGATTTCTACATTACATCAGTTTAGCATTAAATAAAAGTAAAATGAGAAGAATAATTTGTACCGCTTCTTTTTTGGTTATTTTAATTTCAACATCTGCACAAGTTGAAAAAATTGAAACTGATCGTCCTGGTGAAACAAATACTCCCACTACAGTTGCCAAAAAATGGATACAATTTGAAACAGGTTTTTTTATGCAAATAGAAAAGCATTATCCCAAATTGAAAGATCATTTCATACAACACCCGTCATTATTATCAAAATATGGAATTGGCAACCGGATTGAATTAAGATTAATAACAGATTTGGCTACAATAAAAGAAGAGAATGTAAATGGGACTACTTTACGAACAGGTATAACTAATGTTCAGTTAGGAGGTAAGGTTAATTTTTTACAAGAAAAAGGGTTAAGACCTAAAACATCATTAATTGCCCATTATAATTTTCGACGCTTGCGTACGCTATATAAAGACACAATAGATGGGGCTAATTTCAGGTTTGCTATGCTGCATACTTTATCTAAAATTATATCGGTTGGTTATAATATTGGCATGAATTGGAATAGATTTGGTTCTCCTCCTGCTTATATTTATACATTTTCACCCAGGTTTAATATCAGTGAAAAATGGTTTGCCTATATTGAAGTATTTGGATCTTTTAAAAGACCAAAAAAATACAATCCTGAGAATTATATTGGGGCTGGATTTGCATACTATGTTAATGATAATTTTAAAATAGATGCTTCTGCAGGTTTTGGTTTGAGCAAGGAAGCTCCGGATAAATTTTATACTATTGGTGCTTCATTCAGGTTTAATACCGGGAAATAGATTGCGTACAAATTTCAGTTATTTTTGCGCTATGAGCACAACCTTCACTTACGAGCAACTCCACAAGTTCTCAAAAGATATCTTTTTACATATAGGATGTAATTATGCCGATGCAGAAACTGCAACCATATCATTGCTCTCCGCAGATTTACGTGGTGTTGACAGTCATGGTGTAGCACGCCTTAGCGGTTATATTCGCCTGTGGGAAGCACAACGTGTTAATGCAAAACCTGTAATAAAAATTATTCATGAAACGCCTTCTACGGCTGTTGTTGACGGCGACAGGGGATTGGGTTTGGTAGTAGCACCATTTGCCATGCAGGTTGCTATTGATAAAGCAAGAGCAGTTGGTACCGGTTGGGTAAGTGTAAAGAACAGCAATCATTTTGGTATTGCCGGGCAACATGCCATGATGGCTTTGGAGCATGATATGATCGGTATTGCCATGACCAATGCCTCGGCATTGGTGGCACCCACTTTTGCTAAAGAAAGAATGTTGGGCACAAATCCTATTGCAGTTGCCATACCTGCAGGCAATGAACCCGCTTTTGTTGCCGACTTTGCAACAACTACTGCTGCCAATGGCAAACTCGAAATTCTGCAAAGAAAAAATTTAGAAGCACCAACCGGTTGGGTATTGACAAAAGATGGTGAACCATCAATCAATTCCGGTGAAATGCAAAAAGGTGGATTGTTGTTACCGCTTGGCGGCGATAAAGAACACGGCAGCCACAAAGGTTATGCATTGGGCGCTATTGTTGATATTTTTTCAGGTATTTTGAGCGGTGCAAACTATGGCCCCTGGGTTCCTCCTTTTCCGGCTTATATACCCATGCCCGAAAATATGCCGGGCGAAGGCATCGGACATTTTTTTGGTGTGATGCGTATTGATGCATTCAGAAAAGCGGATGAATTTAAAGAGCACATGGATAAATGGATAAACCGTTTCCGGTCTGCAAAAACAATTCCCGGGCAGGAAAAAGTTATCATCCCCGGCGACCCCGAACGGGAAATGGAAGTGGAAAGAATGAAAAATGGAATTCCTTTGTTGCCTGCTGTGGTGGAGGATTTAGAAGTTTTAGGCAATAAGTTTAAAGTTGACTTCTAAGAGGCTTTCTAAAAATGATTTTAAATTCATAATGTGAATTTTGTTTGCCACGAATTACACGAATTTTCACGAATGGTACTGTATTATTCGTGAAAATTCGTGTAATTCGTGGCGACATAAACTACAACGTAGTTTAGGAATACTGTTTTTAGACAGTTTCTAAGGTTTATATTTGCAACTCAAATTTTTTTAGTAGATGAAAGTAATGAAGTTTGGCGGCACCAGCGTAGGTAAGCCGCAGCGTATGCAGGAAGTTGCAAAATTGATAACCAGCGACGATGAAAGTAAAATAGTAGTACTCTCTGCACTTAGCGGTACTACCAATGCATTGGTTGAAATAAGCGAATCGCTTGCAGGAGGAGACCGCTCTGTAGCCAAACAACAGATTGAAGCATTGCATGAGCATTATAAAAATTTCACGCAGGAATTATTACAGGAATCTGCAACTAAAGAAAAAGCAAATGCAGTTTTAAATGAGCACTTCGAATTTCTTTCCATCATTCTTAAAATTTCTTTCAGCCAGTCTTTGAATAAAGATATTCTGGCACAGGGCGAACTGTTAAGTACCAAACTATTCAGCATTTATCTTGAAGAAATAAAAGTTGATCATGTGCTTTTACCGGCACTCGATTTTATGACTATTGACAGTGACGATGAGCCGCAGGTGGGCACCATCAAAGTAAAACTGGCGCAGCTTTTAAACCGTAATAAGGATACAAGTATTTTTATTACCCAGGGATACATCAGCCGCAATGCCAAAGGCGAAGTGGATAATTTAAAAAGAGGAGGCAGTGATTACAGCGCATCTTTAATTGCTGCCGCCATCAACGCCAGTGTTTGCGAAATATGGACCGATATTGACGGAATGCACAACAACGATCCCCGTGTTGTTGAAACAACAAAAGCTATCGAACAGTTGAGTTTTGAAGAAGCTGCCGAGCTGGCTTATTTTGGTGCAAAAATTTTACATCCTGCCAGTATCTGGCCTGCGCAGTTTTTTAATGTGCCCGTTCGCCTGCTGAATACTTTGCATCCAGAAGCCAAAGGAACTTTAATTGCAGAAAAAGCAGGTAGTGTTGGTGTAAAAGCAGTTGCTGCAAAAGATGGAATTACTGCCATCCGCATTAAAAGCAGCCGCATGTTGCTGGCCTATGGTTTTTTGCGTAAGGTTTTTGAAGTATTTGAAAAACACCGTACCAGCATTGATATGATCACCACATCTGAGGTTGCAGTTTCGGTTACCATTGATGATGATGTACATCTGCCTGAGATATTAAAAGAACTGGAAGCTTTTGGAACGGTGGAGATTGATACCAACCAAACCATTGTATCAATTGTGGGAAATGAAATTGCCGAGACAAAAGATGTGATGAAAAAAATATTTGATGCACTGGAACCGATACCTGTACGTATGGTAAGTTATGGCGGCAGTAAACACAATGTTTCGTTATTGATATCCCGAAATTATAAAGAAGAAACGCTGCAGTTGCTGAATAAGGGATTGTTTGGAATGTAGAAGCTACAAGCTTCAAGTAACAAGGGGGTAAGGTTTAAATTCAAAGAAGATTTTCTGTTTTGAAAAAACTAAAATTTGCGAAGGGTATGTTTTAAATTTATAGATTTTTACAATATTAAAAGCTGTTCAAACCAGTATGCCGCCCCTTGTAGCTAATCCCCTTGTAGCTTTTCGTGGCTATATCGCTATCCCCAGCTTCTTATAAATAAAACTCATCAGCCACGCAGGCCCTATCATTAAAAACTGGATGTCTTTTAAAAAAGATGGTTTTTTACCTTCAATCTTATGGCCATAAAACTGGCCTATCCAGGCAACAACAAAAATAATAAGGCAGAAAAGCCAAAGCTGTATAAAATTTGCCTGCTCAATGAGGTAACAGAGCCATAAACATAAAATGGCAAATAAAAACAAACCAATCCACAATGTTTTTGAAAGTGTGATATAATAAATGGTAACCAGAGCCAGAACTATCATGGCTGCATTTAATTGTATACTGGAAATTACAACCGGAAGTTTAATGCCGTATAATAAACCAATTAGTGAAAAAAATATTGCAGGCACACATATCCAATGAATGGTTTTATTGGTATGGTCCTGGTGGCTTTCGCCATATTCGCTAAGCCATTGATGAATGGTTTTCATGCTGATCAATTTTGGTAGCTTAAAGTTAATTAAATCTGTTAACAATTCATTTACAACAAAAGCTTTGTTTTATTCGTCTTACAAATGGTTTTTCATAGGATATTGGATTTAAACGGCCCCGATTTTTATCGGGGCTTCTTTTTTGTAGCTACGAATAACTTCGGCAAGCTCAGTACACTAATTGTCACTAACAAATACATGTTTACATTCCAATAAATTTACACAGTATTACAAACATTAAAATTTAGAAAGAACAAGGGTGCAGAATAAGGTTTTGTGTAGTGCATCTATATTATGTCCCAACAGAGAGTATTAAATGCTGCCCAAATCCATCTCTAACAATTCTCATAAGAGTTGAAAGTCTTATGTCACTAGCATCGTTTTCAATTCTGGAAATGTAATTTTTTGTCGTACCACATTTTTCAGCAAGTTGCTCCTGAGTCATGTTGTGATTGTGACGCATTTCTTGAAGCATAACGCCCAACTTAAATGTTTCGTAACCTTCCTCAAAATTGTCTCTTTTTTTAGAACCTCTTTTACCATATTTTTTGTCTATAAAAACTTCAAGGTCTACTAATTTACTTTTGCTTGTCTTCATAATATTTTGTTTTTAATTTTTCTGCTCTTTCAATTTCCGACTTTGGTGTTTTCTGCGTCTTTTTTTGAAAACCATTTAATAGAATGACCAATTGTCCCTCGTCAAAAAAGCAAAATATTCTTAAAATATTGTTGCCTGAACTTACCCTTATTTCATAAAGTCCGTCAGAGCCTTCCATATGTTTAAGGTATGTCTGCGGCACAAATTGAATGTCTCTAATTAGTCGTATTGTCCATATGATACGGGCTTGAACTTTCGAAGTTTGCTTATTAAAAAAATCCCAAAAGTCGTCACCGTAAACTATTAAACTGCGTATTTGTCCTTTAAAATCGTCCACCGAACAAAGTTACCTATTTAGGTAATATTCTCCAAACTATATTGTCAGGATTTTGAAAGAATGAGGATGCCAAATTGCATTATACACAACGTGTTAATTTGTGTACTGAGCTTGCCGAAGTATTCGTGGCAAAAAAATACTCCCCGCCGCGGCGGGGAGTATCAAAAAAATCTTTGTAAGTATTATTTTAGATGATCAACATTGCATCGCCGTAACTGAAAAAGCGGTATTTGTCTTTAATCGCTTTTTTGTAAGCTTCCATCATTAAATCGTAACCGGCAAATGCACAGGCCATAATCATCAAACTTGTTTTTGGTAAATGAAAATTGGTTACCATAGCATCGGCAATATTAAAATTGTATGGCGGATGAATAAAATGATTGGTCCAGCCTTCGGATGGTTTTAATAATTTTTGTGCCGTAAATGAAGATTCCATAGCCCTCATTGTTGTTGTACCTATTGAACAGATGCGGTGGCCATTTTCTTTTGCTTTATTAACTATGGCACAGGCTGTTTCTTCAATGCGGTAATATTCCGCATCCATTTTATGTTTGCTCAGGTCTTCCACTTCAATCGGGCGAAAAGTTCCCAGGCCTGTGTGTAAAGTAGCTTCGGCAAAACGGATACCTTTAATTTCTAAACGTTTGATCAGTTCCTGGCTGAAATGTAAACCGGCAGTTGGTGCAGCCACAGCGCCTTCATGCTTGGCATAAACAGTCTGGTAGCGTTCTTTATCATCCTCATCGGGTTTGCGTTTGATGTATTTTGGTAAAGGTGTTTCTCCCAGTATTTCCAGCATCTGGCGAAATTCTTCTTCGGTACCATCCCATAAAAAACGAATGGTACGGCCACGGCTGGTAGTATTATCAATAACCTCGGCAACCAGTTCATCACTCTCGCCAAAATATAATTTATTGCCCACACGTATTTTACGGGCAGGGTCAACAATTACATCCCAGAGTTTGTTGGCTTTGTTCAATTCTCTTAAAAGAAAAACTTCAATTTTGGCACCTGTTTTTTCTTTGCGGCCATACATGCGTGCCGGAAAAACCTTCGTGTTGTTTACCACAAACACATCTTTATCATCAAAATAATCCAGTATCTCTTTAAAGTGTTTGTTTTCAATTTGCCCGGTCTTGCGCTCAATAACCATCATGCGGCTGTCTTCACGTCGCTTGGTAGGGGTTTGGGCAATTAAATTGAGCGGAAGGTCGAATCTGAATTGGGATAATTTCATGTAACGGTTTTAATTTGATGTTGTTGTTACATGCCGGTACTGTAAATTTACAGAGATCGTAGCCCTTAAGGTCAGGACATTTATCATGTTACGGCATGATTTAATCCCGATTGCTATCGGGAGGGCAAAGGTAATAAATAGCAGTCAAATTTCAGTTTTAAATATTTTATTGCAGTAAACACAAACACCACTTTCAATAAAATTGCTTGCAAACCGTTAAATACCCGAATATAATTTTGTGATTTCTTTACTTCTACGCATCTTTATGCAGTACCTTCTATTTTATTAATAATACCCATAATGTTTAAAAAACCCATTTATTTTCTGCTGCTTGTTTTTTCAATTTGTTCAACAACAGGTTTTGGCCAAAAAAAACCGGCTGCTAAATATCCCAGCCTTTTATGGGAAATCACCGGCAATGGTTTAACCAAACCATCGTATTTGTTTGGCACCATGCATGTAAGCAGTAAAATGGTTTTTCATTTAAGCGATTCATTTTACCTGGCTTTAAAAAGTGTAGATGTGGTAGCCCTGGAACTTAACCCTGATACATGGCAGGGAGAAATGGTAAATATGGACAGGCTTAAACAGAACTATGCTGATTTCATAAGCACGCCCAGGGGCGATTACCTTAACGAAAATTCTTTCCGCATTTCAAAATATGATGATGAGCTGAAAGCTGCACTAAGCAGCGAACCTACCATTGTAAACAGTTTGCTGTACCGGTCTTATAAAGAACGGGAAGACTTTGAAGAAGATACTTTTCTTGACCTGTACATTTATCAAACCGGGAAGAAACTGGGTAAAAGAGCAACCGGTGTGGAAAATTATTTTGAAACGGAAAAAATTGTGATGGAAGCCTATGCAGATATGGCTACAGAAAAAAAGAAAAAATCGGTTGATTCAGATGGCGAATCGAGGTATGATATTTTGGAGAAAACACAGGATGCTTACCGCCGTGGCGATCTTGACCTGATGGATTCATTAGACCGTATGATGGAACGATCGGATGCATTTATGGAAAAATTTCTTTTTAAAAGAAACGAGATACAGGCTTATTCGATTGATACGATCATTAAAAAGAGTTCGTTGTTTGTTGGTGTTGGCGCTGCCCATTTACCGGGTCAGAGAGGCATTATTGAATTGCTTCGTAAAATGGGCTACAACCTGCGCCCCATACAAATGACCGACAGGGATGCCGCACAAAAAGAAGCCATTGATAAAATGAAAGTGCCGGTAAATTTTACCACACAAACGGCCGATGATGGATTTTTTACTGTTGCTATGCCCGGCCCTTTATTTAAACTCAGCGATGAATACCAGCAATTAGACCGGAGGCAATACTCCGACATGAGTAATGGAGCCTATTACCTGGTTACCCGTATTAAAACGCATGCTGCTTTTTTGGGCCAAACAGAAAAAGATGTTTTAAGTAAAGTGGACAGTATTTTATATGAAAATATTCCCGGGAAAATTTTATCAAAAAAGCAAATCAATAAAAACGGGTATGCCGGATTCGATATCAGCAACCGCACCAGGCGTGGAGATATGCAGCGTTACCAGATTTTTATAACACCGTTTGAAGTTTTGTTTTTTAAAATGAGCGGTAAGGAAAATTATGTGGATGGGGCAGAGGCAGAACAGTTTTTTTCATCCATACAATTTAAAGAAGCAACAAATACTGCAGTGAATTTTAAAACAGGACATGGAGGTTTTACTGTAAAATTTCCACATCAGCCTGTTGAATACCTGAATACAGTAACCCCCGACAGGATAAACCGCATGGAATATGAAGCCGTTGATAAATCAACCGGCGATGCATTTATTGTTTTTAAAAAATCAGTATATAATTTTCGCTTCCTTGAGGAAGATAATTTTGATCTGGGATTAATTGAAGCGTCTTTCAGAAACCCTGATAATTTTGATAAACAGCTGAGCCGTGCTGAAAATAATTTTAAGGGTTACCCTTGTCTTGATGTAAAAGAAAAAATGAAAGACGGATCAACAGTGTATGCAAAATATATTATTAAAGGGCCGCACTATTATGTAATTGCTGCAAAAACTAAAAACAAAAAAGCCGATTTCAGTGCTTATTTCAATTCTTTTAATTTTACGCCGTTTCAATACAATGCAGCAACAGCCTACGTTGACACGTTTATGCATTTTACGGTAAACACGCCGGTTGTTCCTGAAATAGACCCAATACTCAGGGAACTCATAGAAAAAGCAGAAAGCGATATTGCCAAAGGCAATAACTATTCGGATTATGCCGGTTTTTGGCCAAAAACCAAAAACGGTTTATTTAAAAGCGAAGCAACCGGTGAGTTGATTGGTGTAAGTGTTCAGGAATATCCAAAATATTATTATGTAAAGGATTCTGCAAAATTCTGGATAAATAACATCAACGAATTTTATGAAAATTCGGAGCTGCAGTTGTTTAAAACAGATACATTAACATTAAAGAACAATATAAAAGCATACCGTTTTTACTTGCGTGATACAGGCTCATCACGTACTATTACCAGGATGGTGATGATGAAAGATAATTACAGTTTCAGTATGGTTGCCATGGGCGATACTTTAACGGATGAAAGTGGTTTTGTAAGTTCTTTTTTCAGCAGTTTTAAACCTGAAGCCAAAAAACTGGGCCGTAATATTTACGACAACAGGCTGGATGAATTTTTTACCGACCTGTTCAGTAAAGACAGTGCTACACAAAAAAAAGCACAGCAATCCCTTTCCAGTATTTATTATGGTGAGAAAGCTGTGCCCAAAATTGAGGCAGCCATCAATCGTTTAAACCTTACAGACAAAGAATATTTTGAAACCAAAACCCAATTGATTGCCGAACTGGGTTATATAAAAGACACCAGCAAACCGGTAGTGGTTAACCTGCTTAAAAAAATATTTGAGCAAACTGCTGATACCAGTTTTTTTCAAAACGAAGTGTTTAAAGCACTGGCCAGGCATAAAACCAAAGCAGCCTACCGGTTGTTTAAGGAACTGATGCTGCAGGATCCGCCCATTTTTTCTGATAATTATGAATACAACAGTTTGTTCCGAAACCTGGAAGATTCGTTATTGCTGGCCAGGGAACTTTTTCCTGAATTACTGCAATTATCAACCCTCAGTGATTATAAAGACAATGTATTATCGCTGCTGGTGAGGCTGGTTGACAGTAACCTGATTAATGCAGCAGATTACGAAGAGTTTTTTACAAAAATTTATTTTGATGCAAAAGTTGAACTGAAGCGGCAGCAGATAAAAGATGAAAAAATAATGGAAAAAGAATTGCTGAAAGATGATGATGATAATAAATCAGGGTATTATAATTATGGCAGGTATGATAAAAGCGATCTTGATGATTATAGTATTTTGCTTGCGCCATTTTACGATAAAAATAAATCGGTACCAGTTTTCTTTGAGCGCTTATTGCAATCAAAAGAGCCTGATGTACGGCTTACTGCTGCCGTTTTATTGTTGCACAATAACAAACCGGTTGCCGACAGTATTTTGTTAAAGCTGGCGGCTGATGACCAGTACAGGAGCCTGCTTTATGTAAAACTTGAAAATGCAAAACGGCTTGAAAAATTTCCTGCAAAGTATAAAAATCAACCCGACATTGCCAGGAGTTTTCTGGCTTCCGATAAAAATTATGATAAACTGGATTCTATTGTGTTTATTAAAAAGCAGCCTGCAGCTTACCTGGATAAAAAAGGGGTTGTGTACTTTTTTAAATACCGGGTTAAAAAAGAAGATGACTGGAAAATAGGTATCAGCGGTTTGCAGCATGCAGATGAAAAGAACATTGCAACTGATGATAAATTAACGGCAATGACCGAAAAAAAGATAAAAGCCGATGAACCACTGGATGATCAGTTGCAAAACCAATTGAAAAAAAGATTGTTCAGTTTTCATAAAAGCGGTAAGAATTTTTATGACAACAATAATGGGGCATACAGGAGTATTGGCAGTTACGAAGACTGATGTTGCTTTGCTTTATACAAATATCAGGTTAAAAAGCTTGATCACCTCCCCCGCACTTTGTAAATACTTTTACCCGGTATGGCATTAATAAGCTTTTGAGTATATTCATTTTTTGGATGATGATAAACCTGGCCGGCTTCTCCTTCTTCCACAATCTTTCCCTGATGCATTACTAAAATCCGGTTGCAGATATAATGTACAACCGATAAATCGTGCGATATAAAAATGGCAGTAAAGCCAAATTCTTTTTTCAGGTCATTTAATAAATTCAATACCTGGGCCTGAACGCTTACATCAAGTGCCGAAACCATTTCATCAAAAATTAAAAAGGATGGATTGAGTACCAGGGCCCTTGCAATACAGATCCGTTGGCGCTGACCGCCACTGAACTGGTGAGGATATCGGTTGAAATGATCGGTATCGAGACTTACTTTTTCCAGCAGCTCCATTACTTTTTCCTTACGCTGTTTGTTGCCTGCCTGTCCGGTAGGCAGGTTGGATAAAATAGCATGCACTTTTAAGGGTTCAAGAATGGCATCGCCAATGGTAATGCGTGGATTGAGTGATCCGTATGGATCCTGAAAAACAACCTGCAGGTCTTTACGCATAGTGCGTAACAATGCAGGATCAATTAGCATCAAATCTTTTCCATCTAATAATATTTTACCCGATGTTGGTTTAATTAACTGCAAAATGCTTTTACCCAAAGTTGTTTTGCCACAACCACTTTCGCCAACCAGCCCAACAATATCACCTTGCTGAACTGTAAAACTTACATCATCAACTGCTTTAAAAAACTGCGTGGGTTTTCCAAAAATATTTTTTTTAACAGGAAAATGAACGTGAAGGTTTTTAACTTCCAGAAGCGTTGTTTGTTGTTGGTTGTTGGTGGTTTGTGTTTTGCCCGCAGGGCCCTGTGGGTTGTTTGCAGCATGATCTGCCCCTTGTGGCTTGAGGCTTGCAGCTTGCAGCTTGTTTTCAGGCTCCATAAAATCACTTACAACCGGTAATCGCCTGTTCTTTGGTTGTCCGGCAGGCCTGCATGCCAGCAAAGCCTTTGTGTACGGATGTTGTGGTGATAGTAAAATATCTTTTGCAATACCCTGTTCTACAATTTCGCCCTTGTACATAACCAGTATTTTGTCGGCAATATCTGCTACAATGCCCAGGTCGTGTGTTATAAAAATTACACCCATATTATTTTGTCCACCGGACCCTGTGGGCTGCTGCAACAATTTAATGAGTTCCAGTATGGTTTTTTGTACAGTTACATCCAAAGCAGTTGTAGGTTCATCGGCAATTAACAGGGCAGGGTTGCAACTCATGGCCATTGCAATCATCACCCTTTGCTTTTGTCCGCCGCTCAGTTCATGCGGGTATCGGTTTATTAAATTTGCCGGGTCGGGTAATTTTACATTTTCAAAAAGTTCAATGGTTTTTTTTCTGGCTGTTTCTTTAGATACATCCTGATGTAAATGTATCGCTTCCATCACCTGGTAGCCGCAGGTAAAAACCGGGTTAAGAGAGGTCATCGGTTCCTGGAAGATCATGGCAATTTCATTGCCACGAATGCCGGTAATTTTTTTTTCAGATAATTTCAGAAGATCAACCGGCTCTTGCCGGGCAAATAAAATTTCACCGGAAACAATTGCCTGCCTGGGTAATAATTGCAGTATTGATAAAGCTGTAACTGATTTACCCGAACCACTTTCACCAACAATGGCAACCAATTCGCCGGGTGCTACAGTAAATGAACTGTTTTTTACAGAGGCAGTTTCTGAGCCTTCCGTTTTAAAATGGATACTAAGGTTTTTAACACTTAATAAAGGGTTCATTTAATTTTGAATGATTTTTATAGAAAGTTTTTTGCCTGGGGTTGGATAGTAAGCCTCACAAACCATACAGGGAGCCGCTGTGGCGGTATCTATCACAAAATAAAATTCATCTCCCTGTTTTAGCGAAGCAGGAAAATTGCATGGGTTTTCCAAAGCAAATACATTGTTGTAAGATTTTTGAGTTGTTTCATCGGTCCAGTTACTTACAATTTTTGTGGTATCAATATTTCCTTCCAGTAATTTAATAGTATAGTTCATACAAATAGCCTGTATCTCAAACCTGCCTTTATACATTTTACCGGTATCTTTCTTTTCATTGCATTTTTCTGCAGAGATCGTCAGTAAAAAAATTGTTGATAAAATGAAAAGGCGTTGCATAAATTAAAATTTTAAGTGCCTTACCGTTAATCCATCATTGATCAGTTGTTTTAAAGAATCAATACCGATCTTTAAATGACGTTCAACAAATTCAGTTGTAACTTTTTTATCGCTCTCTTCTGTTTTTACGCCTTCAGGCACCATCGGGCTATCACTTACCAGCAACAAAGCACCTGTAGGAATTTTATTATAGAAACCAACGGTAAATATGGTTGCCGTTTCCATATCAATGGCATAAGCCCTTAGTTTTTGCAGGTAATCTTTAAACACTTCATCATGTTCCCAAACCCGCCGGTTTGTTGTGTAACAAACTCCTGTCCAGTAATCGCAGGATGAATCCCTGATGGTTGTTGAAATGGCTTTCTGCAAAGCAAATGCCGGTAGGGCAGGCACTTCAGGCGGAAAATAATCATTGCTTGTTCCTTCGCCCCTGATGGCCGCAATAGGTAAGATAAGATCGCCCAGTTTATTACGTTTTTTTAAACCACCGCATTTGCCCAAAAATAAAACTGCTTTAGGCTCAATGGCGCTCAGCAGGTCCATTACTGTTGCAGCGCCGGGGCTGCCCATTCCAAAATTAATAATGCTGATATTATCTGCTGTGGCGCATTGCATGGGGCGGTCGGCACCCACAATTTTAACTTTATTCCATTTGGCAAACATATCCAGATAGTTACTGAAATTGGTCAATAAAATGTATTCACCAAAATTTTCTAATTTTTCACCGGTATATCTCGGTAACCAGTTCTTTACTATTTCTTCTTTTGTCTTCATATCTTTCCATTAAATTATTTTCAACATTAAAGATACAAAATTCTTTCCGCTGCCGGGATTGTGCCATGATCAAGATTGAATATCCGCCATATCAACCCAAAATAAAAGAAGAAGCCGGTAAAGAATTTATCTTTGATGAGATTCGCAAACGCTGGATAATGCTTACTCCCGAAGAATGGGTGAGGCAGAATTTTCTTCAATACCTTGTTCAGATCAAAAAATACCCTGCATCTTTAATTGCAGTAGAAAAAGAAATAAAACTGGGCGAACTGAAAAAGCGTTTTGATATTGTGGTTTACGACAGTAATACTAAACCCTGGATGATTGTTGAATGTAAAGAAATGAATATTGAATTGGACAGATCAGTGCTTGACCAGGTACTTCGATATAATATTTCCCTGAATGTACCTTACCTCATTATTACCAATGGCAGGTACTGTATGGCATTGAAATTAGAAAATAACTCAATGAATGAAATAAATGCTCTGCCAGATATTAAAATCCAAGCAGTATAACCAGTATTAACAGAATCAATATCAGGCGGAAAACAATTTGCATATAATTTTGTTTTGTAGCTTACACATCTAAACGGTTAAATGAGAAAAAAAATTGTGATTGCAGTTACGGGTGCCAGCGGCTCTGTTTACGCCGATGTATTGCTGAAGAAGTTGATGCAGTTAAAATCGCAATGGGATGAATTGAGCCTGGTGATGACAGAAAATGCCAAAGAAGTATGGAAAATTGAAATGGAAAACGAAAACTACAATCATTATGAACTGCGGCACTTTACGCAACAGGATTTTAATGCGCCATTTGCTTCGGGTTCGGGGCAATATGATACCATGATCATCATTCCCTGCAGTATGGGTACTTTGGGAAGAATTGCTTCGGGTATTTCAAACGATCTGATAAGCCGTGCGGCCGATGTTATTTTAAAAGAGCGAAGAAAATTAATTTGTGTGATAAGAGATACACCTTATAATCTTATCCATATCCGTAACATGGAAACCATTACACTGACAGGTGGAATTATTTGCCCGGCAACTCCTTCTTTTTACAGCAAACCAACAACTATTGAAGAGGTGGCAGCAACTGTTGTTGACCGGGTTATTGATCTGGCGGGTTTAAATAATGATTCCTTCAGGTGGGGAAAGCCCCCTCTATCTCCCCCGAAGGGGGAGGAAACCCAGGAGATATAAGCGAAGAAATCAATGAATTTTAAAAGCTGCCAATTTCCAGTTCCCTCTCCTTTGGAGTTCCTTGCAAAGGAACGAGCGATAGCTCTTGGGGTGAGGCTCCTATCTCAAATCCACCAACTCCATTCCCGGATAATTCTTTTGGTTAAAAGTAAAAGTGGCATCGGGTAAAATTACCTTGGTATTCATACCGCTTACTGTATAAGTGTACCTGCTTCCGGCTTTTTCAAAAACTTTGGTTGAAGTGATGGTTTGTGCGGCTTTATTGATAAACACAATCACTTTATGAAAAAGTTTTGTTTTATCAATGGGCGTTAATTCAATTTCCTGAACTCCCTTTGCGTCGCTGTTTAATTTGTATAAAAAATCTTTATCGTAAAAATTTGTAAATAATTTTTGGGGAGTAATGGAGTTATTCGAAACATCAATTTTTGTAAGCGTTATTTCTTTTTCTGCTGCATCCACTGTCCATATATTGCTGCCATCGCAGAAAATATCTTTATCATCAACTTTAATACGGTACCTGGTACCTTTCATATAAACAGTTCCCTTTTTATTGCCCATAACCTTATTAGCTGCATTTTCAATCTTTAAACTGAAGTTAGACTGAACCGATTTAAAGGTCTTGAATTTTGCGCTCACTGCATCCAGTATCTTTTTTGCATCCGGATCGCTGTTACCAATGCCTTTGGGAACCTGTGCATTTGCTATAAAACACATGGCCAACATAAATACTGCCGCACTTAAAAATTTCTTCATTTTCATTATTTAATATTAAAAATATATCGCTTTGTAAAATGGCTGCAAAGATAAAGCAATAGACGGTTATCAACAACCCATGTTTAAACACACTGATTAATAAACTGTTAATGTATTGCCATTACTAAAATAAGTAAACTTTCGGGGCGTTAATCCACAAAAGAATAGCTATTTTGCAACACTTCAACACAACTCCGCTATTGATACTTTTTTAACAGCGTACTACATAGCTCATAAAATGAGCGTAGTCGTAAGCATCACGTAATTAATTTATATCATGGAAAAAAATATTGCTGTTTCCCAAAGGGAATCATATACAACTACGCAATTCACCGAATTTTTGTGGTGGTTATCAACTGCCGAAAAAGAAATTTTAGTTGATTCGGTTGTTGACAGAAACCGTTACAAAATTATAGGAATGACCGTTTTGGCAACCTGGGCTTTTGCAACATTTACCTGGACGTATTTTTTCAGCACTTTTGTAGATTCCATTTTTCTTGCTGTTGGGTTAGGCCTGTTTATGGGCTTTATCATTTTAACCATCGACCGGGCATTGATAAAAGGCATTACCAAATTTAATAAACAAAAACTGGCACCGCTTTTATTCAGGGGAATACTGGCAATAACCATCGGTACTTTTATGGCACAGCCTGCGGTATTGTATATGTTTGACAAAGAAATAAAACTGCAAACATCGCTCGACAATGAAAAAAAGAAAATGCTGAAACAGCAGGATCTGGTAAACTTATACAAAACGCCCAAAGAGGCATTAATAAAACAAAGCACTGTATTAAAAACTGAACTTGATTTAAAATATGATGCTGTTAATAAAGCCAGGGAAAATTTCCTGACCGAAACAGATGGCAGCGGTGGGTCGGGTAAAGTGGGCATTAAAGATATTGCCATTGCCAAAAGAAATGAATATCAAAAACTGGATGCTGAATATCAAATTTTATTAAAAGGTTATCAACCCAAATTAGACAGTAATGAAGCGGCATTAAAAGAAATTGACAATAAGATAAAGGCCGAAGAAGCAAATTTTATTTTGTATCTCAACAATGGATTTTTAACCAGGGTAGAAGCATTGACCAATTTATTAAAAAACAATCCTGCCCTGCAGTTCAGGTATTATTTGATAGTTTTTATACTGATGCTGATTGAACTGATGCCGGTGATTGCAAAAACCATCCTGCCATCGGGCAGTTACGATGAAAAAGTAATGCTTCGTGAAGAAATGGAGATTGAAATTGCCAACAGCAATATCCGCAAGTAACAACAATTAAAAGAACTTTACAACCAAATGGCATTTGATAACGACTCCGAAGCTATTACCGCTTTCTTTGCTTTAACTAAAGATGACAGGAACGAGAAAATGAAAACCTTCAGTAAAAGATGGAAAGAAGAAAACCACCAAACCTTTGACGGGCTTTGGGAAAAGATGAAGAAAGAGATATTAACGAAGCAGGAGAATTGAATATCTTTATAAAAACAAATAGTTATGAAACTTAAAGTTCATATTCATAAAGCAGAAGAAGGCGGATATTGGGCAGAAGTGCCTGCAATACCGGGTTGTGCTACCCAGGGAGATAGTTTTGAAGAATTATTACAAAATATTTATGAAGCTGTTGAAGGATGTCTTTTAGTTGATGTTGAAACGCCCTGCCGTAGAAAGTAATTTATAAAATCGAAAGGCAATTTAAAGAGCGGCCTGATTTTCTTTTTTAAAAGTAAAGAACCCTTCCACAGATAAATCTTCACAAATATCTTCCCAATGTATCCAACTTCCATCAGCCCATAGTTCAAACTTCTGCAGGTCATCACTGGTTGCGTTTTGCAAACGGGGAAACCAGGCTAAAGGCATTTTTCCCTGTTTGTTTTCTGTAGTTTCAACGTAAATAAAACTATCATCAAACCAAATTTTATTTGCTTTCATACACTTTATTTATTTGCATTAAAAAAATCATGCCAATGTTTTAGAATCAACTCTTTATTCTCTTCAATAATACTTTCA
>JANOVD010000347.1:0-17722 GCA_031417255.1 Chitinophagaceae bacterium | reverse complement strand
CGTAGGTGTTACCGGTGACCAGGTAAACCGAATGGGTTGGTCCGCTTCTTTTTCGGTAAATACTTTACCGTCAACGGGCAGTATATTTAATGGAGGATCATCAGTATCATCTGTACCAGAATCTTTTTGTGCTTTTATAATAGCATCTTCATCGCTTTTTTTAAATGTAATACCTGTCACCTCACTCTTCCCATAATTCCTCGGCTTTTCACCCTGCACCCTTTCTGCACTTTCTGCTTCAACCTCCCAATATAAACCGGTAATGCGTTTGCTCAGTTTATAAGATGTTTGCGTATTATTTCTTACTTCCAGAATCTCAAAGGGCGTATTGGTTCTTAGTGCCTCTGTTTTATTTTGGCCCGGTAAAATTTCTATCAGCCTTACTTTATAAAGCACATTGCCCTGTGGTTTTGGCACAACCGGTGTCCACCGGAACGTGATGGGCATACCGGCTTCCTGCTCAGTAAATACTTTATCATTAGCGGGCATTATATTTTGCGGCGGACTGTAGCTTTGCTGTTTTGTATCGGCAATGGTAAACGATTTACACACTTCATTGCTTAAAGGCATAACCGGTGCATACCCCGAAAAAAACTGCACACATAATTCATAAGTTCCCGGTTTAAGTATACAGGTATTGCCCAGCAGGCTGAGTGCAACTGCCCCCGACCAGGTTTTTGTTACTGCATTAAAATTACTAATCGGGGCTGTTTGCTGGGTAAAGCTTCCGCAAATTTTACTACCGCCACTTTTAATAGTAACCAGTATGCGGCTTTCTGCCAATTGACCCGGCACCTGTCCCTGCACCAATTTTGCCTGGGCTGTTATCATAAATGGTACAGCACCGCTTAACCAATCGGCTGTGTTGGCAGCAGGCTGTGGTGACATTGTAATGTTGATACTGCTTACGGGATGCTGCCCCATTGCAGCCAATGAACAAAACACCATGAGTAAACTGAGAATGCGTTTCATATTTTTAATTTTATTGTTAACTTAAATCAATGATAAAAGTATCTTTCCTCATCAGCCTGTACAACCCACCCTGCGCAACAGTACACAACCATTGTGTGAAGCCGGTTTCCGGTTGAGTAAACGGTAAAGCCTGTTGTTACAAAAAAGCAACATTGAAGAATTAAAAAATTTAAAAGAGATGGTATCAAAATAAAAGATGCATGGCAATCATGTTTGATTCCTGGTTTATCACTTCATTCCTGTACATGAACAGAACATGATAAATGAAAGGAAGATTAAGCAGGGTTTCTTTGCTGTTGATATACATCGTACACTTCCTGGGGTATGGTAAGTGTAATTTTTGTACCGGGATTTTGTGCGCCGGGATCTGATTCAGTTATTGTTAGTGTAATAGGTTCCTTACCGAGTTTACTTAATAGTTCCAGCCGCTCGTTTATCAACTGCATGCCCTTGCTTTTGTGCTTAATGCCGCTGCGAAGGGCCTTGCTTTTTTCTATACCAATGCCATTATCGGCGATGATGATCTGTAAACAATTGTTTTCAGCCGTTACATCAATGGTCAACATTCCTTTTTCATCCAGCGGCATCAGGCCATGCAGCACTGCGTTTTCCAGAAAGGGCTGCAGCATCATACTTGGCAGCATCCAGTCTTCATCAGCCGCTGCAGCACTTACATTAATGCTGTATTCAAACTTATCGGTAAAGCGCATCTTTTCCAGTTGTAAATAAAGGCGTATGGTTTCCAGTTCTTCTTCCAGCGTAACAAAAGATTTTTGAGCCGCATCAAAACTTCTCCTGATCAATGTAGCAAAATCACTAAGGTATTTATTGGCACTCTGCCGATCCTGCTTATTCACGTAATACTGCACACTGTTGAGTGCATTAAAAATAAAATGGGGGTTCATCAGCAAGGTAAAAGCCTGTTGTTTTAGTGACGCATATTCTGCCTGTTGCGACCGTACAGCTAGTTTTTTTTCTTTGGCTTTTTTATTAAAATGATTAATGATGGCGAAAATAATAAACTTGAATGCTACTGCCACAATAAGCCAGAACCACCATGTTTTATAATAGGGGGTTTGTATGGTGAATGTAAAACTGGTTTCTCCGTTGCTTATCAGTTCGTCGTTTATTTTGGCCCTTGCATACAAGCTGTGCTTACCACTTGCTATATCACTTATGATGATTGCCGGGTTTACCGTTGTTGACCATGGGCCATTATCCAGCCTGTATTCATAATAAATTTCACTCATCCCCTGGTAATATGGAAAGCTCATGTAAAAGTTGAGGTTGTTCATATCCGGAGATAAGCTCAGCCCGCTATTTATCACACTATCGGTATACCCAGCAATACTGCAATTGATAAATACATTACGTGTTTTACTGCCCTTTTTAAACAATGATTTATTTAAAACACCAAGGCCGTTATCTGTGCCTACAAATAACTGGCCGGTAGCATCATCAAACAAAATGCTGTTTGCTGTTTTGGAAGGCAGGCCATCATGGGTGTTGTAATAATTTGATCTATCGCCATCAAATTCAAATATACCATCCCAGGTAGAAACCCAAATCCTTCCCAGGCCATCTTCGGCAAGATCTGTACAATAATTACTGCCGGTGGTGTGGCCGGTTTTTTTTGCAGTAAACCGGTTTTTTTCGTACAAAAACAAACCCATATCCGTTGCTATCCAAAGCCGGTTTTCTTTATCCTTTAAAAAATTAAAAACCTGTCTTAGTTTTATTTTTCCAATTGAATCTTTTTTACTGATATTATTTTTATCAATAAAGATGATGCCAGCATCAGTACCCAGCCATAATTTATTTTCATAAGCTGTCATACAATAACCTTTACGCACTTTGTAGGCTGATAAATTAAATGTCTCACTTTTACTGCTTTCATTTTGAATGTGTGTAAGTATGGAATACCCAAATGTCCAACTGTTAACACTATCCTGCTGCCAGGCAAATGATGGCTTGAAAGCCCTGAAAGCACGTTGATCAATTTTAAAGTCCTTAACGATACTTTCAATTTTATCCTGATCATCACTAAATAAAAAAGTTTTTTCCATACAAATGCCTGTAACGGCATTCGTTGTGGGAAAAAGCTGGTAAACATACTTCAATCCCCCGCCAGTTTTGGGCATATCAACAGTTGTTATACGGTTATCCTTTAAAACAGAAAGGCCGTTAGCTGTACCGATGAGCAACTCATTATTCTGTTTAAGTAACCTGAGTATTTTATTATTGGCAAGGCCATCCCTTGTTTCATAATTTATAAAGGCCGAATTTTTTTTCAGTAAAATGCCTGCACCGTCGGTACAAAACCAGAAATTACCATCGGCATCAGGAAAAAATTCATTAATGGCCTTATTCTCCATGCCAATCCTGTCCGACATTTCCTGCAGTTGATTTTGATTAAGCCTGTATATCCCCTTATCAAGGCCCCGGAACCATACTGTGCCATTTTTATCTTCTGCAGCATGATAAACAAAAAAACCGGGAGGGAAATCAACCGGAAGTTCTTTAAAAACTAATGACTCATCTGATTGCTGTAGTTTACTATCAGTTACAGCCAAAATAGTTTTATGGCTAGTGTAAACAGCAAACTGAATATTTTTGTTTCCTAATACATGTATAAGCTGCGGGCCATTTTTTATAATTATCCCATTACTTGTACAAAAAGCAACTCCCTTTACGCCCAGGGATACTATGTTGTTAATATTTATTCCTTTAATGCCAAAAACACTATCAGCATTTTGAATACTGTATTTACCATTTTCGAAAATTCCATACAGGTTAGATAAACGCTTGTAACAATAATATTGATTATTGTGTTTTATCAGCTGTTGAAGTGCAAAACCTGCAGAGTCAACCAGTGTATTAATATGCCCGTTTTTATGCACAGCCTGAATAGTCATCGGGTAAGATAAAAATATAAGTGAATCTCCGCCGGCATACACTATATCGGTAACCGCCCTGTTAGCCATACCATTTTTCTTATCATAATTGGTAAACCGGTTACCATCGTACCTGGCAATTCCAAAGTCGGTACCAAACCACATAAAGCCTTCATCATCCTGTGCAGCTGCATATACATTATCAATAGGGAGGCCGTTGTGGGTGGTTAACTGCGTAAGCCTGAAAGTTTGTGCAGCAGTAAATAAAGGGCATAAAAAAAGCCAGAGCCATACTGATATATGTACCGTATATTTTAAAGGCATAATTTAAAGTTAACTCAATTTGGTTTGCATCATTTAAAGAACAATACGTTATACGTTTTCATTTTTTGCAAAAACATATCCAGTTGCCTGCGGCTGATGCTCCATACATTGCCGTCGCTCATTTTTACAATGCCGCCATCTGCTGTGCTGTATTCGGTAATGTATTTGAGGTTTACAATATGGCTTTTGTGTATGCGTACAAACTGGGTGCCATCCAGTATGTCTTCAAAATCCTTTAAAGTTTTTGTAACCACTGATTTTTGCATATCCTGTTTGTGGATGATGGTGTAATTACTGTCGGCCTGCAGCGATATAATTTCATTTACGTCGAGAAAATTGATACCGCCCAGCTGCGGCAAAGCAATCTTTACCATGTTTTGGCCTGGCGTGAAATTTTTTACCAGGTGACTGATCAGTTCCTGGTTTTGTTTTAAAAACTGCTGGTTGTTGAGCCCTGCCAGTAATTTACTTACCGCCTGCTGCAGTTCGGTAATGTTAACCGGCTTAAGCAGGTAATCAACAGCGCTGGCTTTAATTGCCTGCATGGCAAATTCGTTATGGGCAGTAACAAATATTACCCTGAAATCATGTTCCGTAATCTTTTCCAGCATTTCAAAGCCGGTTTCAACAGGCATGCTGATATCCAGGAAAACAACATCGGCTTTATTATGCTGCAACCATTGCCTCGCCAGTTGCCCGTTGAGGGCCATGCCTGCCACTTCCACGCCGGTACAATCGTTTTCCAAAAGAAATTTCAGGTTCTCGAGGTTGTTCATTTCATCATCTACCAACAGGGCTTTCAGCGGCATAAATATAATTTATCATTTAAAATTAGTGAATAGAACGTTACCTTTTGACTGTAATGTGTACAACGGGCAAATGAGTGCGTAAAATCAAAACTGGGTGAGTGAACGGTAAAAGGCGGCCCAGGGCCGCCTTAAGAAATAATATTGATATTTTATTATTTACCGTGTTTTTTTCCATAGGGTGTATCAACAAAAGATTGTACAACCGGGTATGTTTTTAAAAAAGGTGTAACCGGTTTGAAAGTACGGCCATACGGCGTATCAACAAACGATTGCACAACCGGGTTTGTTTTAAAATAAGGTGTAACCGGTTTGAAAGTACGGCCATACGGCGTATCAACATAGCCGGGCGCTGTTTTCTTAACATAAGGATTTGGCGTGCTTATATTTTCTTTTGTGCAGGAAATAAAGATCATCAACAGGCTTACTGCGATACTGCTGAATAAAAGGAATGACTTTTTCATAATAATAATTTTTTAGTTGTTTATGCAGGTTTGGGCAAGGCAGTAGCCATTGCAGCCATGCATTAATTTTTTGTTTTTAAATTTTGTTAAGTGAATCCCTTACCGGCCTGCCGTAGCTGATTTGGGGAGCAGGGAAGGCGGCATTACTTCCCCGGTTTACTGTTTTTATCTGCTGCCCTGTACAAGGTTTTGGATAACAACATCTGAGGACAAAGATGAAAAAGGATGAGTGCCGAGGCAATGGGTCAATAACTAAAAAAGCCGCTTTTAACAGCGGCTTTTGGTATCCGTTGTTTAACGGATGAAGAAATGAGTGAAAGACTATACCCGGAAGATTAAATAGTAACTTACTTTGTTGAACAGAATATTTATATTTAAACTATCAATCACCTAAAACAACTATTATGAAAAAGATTTTAATTGCTACAAATATTGTTACAGCATCCTTACTGCTGCTTGCTTTTATTAAGCCAGACAACAAATTACCTGAAAATGTAAGCTCCGCCCCTGTAACAAATATCAGCCTTGGTGTAAATATGAATGTTGCAAAAGATATTGTAGCTAATTACAAAACCGAAATCTGGAATGGAAGAGTAGTTAAGGATAAAAATTTTAAAGACGCAAGAAGTGTATGGTTTAGCCTTGCCAAACTTAAAAATTTTATTGCCGATCTTGAACTAAAAGTAAAAACCACTCCTATTTCTGGTACAAAATGCACAATTGATGACTTTGATTTAGGCGTAAGAATTTATTTTGGTAATTATCCGGCTATAGATACTTTATGGACAAGCAGCAGGTATGGAACTTATTTTGATGACCACTTGCTACCTGAAAAATATATGGGGTTACATACGGTTATGATGGTGCCTACTTTATATAATCAGGCTGATAGTTTTCACTATGATTTTGACCCAAGGTATATTACGATGTCTACCGGAAACTGTTCAGCTATTAGGATAGATTCAGTTATGAAAATTCTTGCAACTGCAAGTTCAACTGTTACTGGACAAATTGCCAACAACGAATTTTATGCAATTATGCCAAGTAACAAAGACAATAAAGGACTTGCTAAAAAGGAATTTGTAAAAAGCAAACCAAAACAACAAAACATAGCCTTAAAATCTCAGGGTGGAGCTATTCCAAACATAGATTTTATCAATGCCGGCACTTTAGTTCCCCCGCCATATCCTCCCGAAACAGATAAATATAAAATGGCAGCAAACACAATACAGTATTATATACCTTATAGCGGAGCTTCATTTATGCGCTGGGTTGATGGAACAAATACCTGTGGATGGAATTCCAGGCCGCTTTACCAATCAGAAAAAACAAAAAAAACCACAATAATAAAAAGTCAATAAAATAGTTTTATGGAAGCCATTACCAACATGATCTGGATCCTCAATTTTTTTGAAGTAGCGGCCTGCATAACTGGGTTTATATATTTTAAAAAACTGAAAGGGAGTTACTGGAAATGGTTTCCATTTTATTTGCTGACCATAGTACTGGTTGAGTTTACCGGCAGGTATTTCTCTGCAATGAACCTGACCGGTTACAATATAGCGATGTACAAATACTTTGGTATGCCGGTTCAGTTACTGTTTTTTTATTTTATTTTTTATCAGTATGAGTATTTCAAGGATAAAAGGAAATGGATATGGGCTGGCGCCATACTATACGTAGCAAGTATCATTTTCGAAACAGCTTTTCTTACAGACAAAAATTATTGGTTCTATTCATTTTCATACAGTATCGGAAATATCATCTTATTGATATTGTTGATAAGCTTTTTTTTAAAGCTCATGCAAAGCGAAGCAATATTGAATTTTACAAAAAACCTGATGTTCTGGTTCTGCCTTGGCCTGCTTATATACTATTTAGGTTCTTTCCCTTTTTGGGGGCTGAGAAATGTTTTGGTTGAAAAATACAGAACCGTATTGGAAAACTACTACCTGGTATCACTTATACTCAACTATTGTATGTATTTATCATTTATAACCGGAATTATACTTTGCAAAAAGAAATAACCATATTCATAGTTGTAGTTAATATTATTATATTGATACTGATTGCCGGGATAATTCTGTTTGTTTTGCAATATAGAAAACGAAAGATCTCTCATACAAAAGAACTCCTTTCTTCTCAACTCGAAATGCAGCAACAAACCATGCAATACATTGGCCGGGAAATACATGATAATGTTGGCCAAAAGTTAACCCTGGCCAGCTTATACACCCAACAACTGGCATACGAAAACAAAGCGCCGCAGGTTAATGATAAGATAGAAAACATCAGCCATATCATCAATGAATCACTGGTGGAGCTGAGGCAGTTATCAAAATCATTAACCGACGACAGCATTGCAGATAATATGATAACTGCTTTATTGCAAAAGGAATGTGATAAAGTTAACGGTACAAAAAAATGCAGGGTAAATTTCAGCAGCAATCAACAAAACATCGTGCTTACTTACCAAACCAAGAGCATTTTAGTACGTATTGTGCAGGAGTTTTTACAAAACAGTATTAAACACGCAGGTTGTAAAAATATTGATGTTTCCCTGAATGTAAATGACGATGCTTTATTGTTACAGTTAAAAGATGATGGAAAAGGTTTTGATACAAACATGGTTTCCAGTAATGGCATTGGTTTAAACAATATGAAAAAACGAACAGAACTGATTGGTGGTAAATTTTACCTGAAGAGCAAGGCGGGAATCGGAACAAACCTTGATATTACAATACCCATACAAAACAACCAATAAACTTTATGAAACAATCTATCGCCATTGTTGACGACCATATTTTAATTGCAAAAGCATTAACCGGCATTATAGAAAACTTTAAAGACTTTGAAGTTTTATATGAATGTGAAAACGGTAAAGCACTACAGGAAAAATTTGGCAACAAGAAAAATGTGCCAGATATTGTTTTACTCGATATCAGCATGCCGGTGATGGATGGATTTGAAACAGCACTATGGCTGAGGGAATCGCATCCCGAAGTATTGATCATGGCTTTAAGCATGCAGGACGATGAGCAGAGCCTGATTAAAATGATAAAAAGCGGGGCCAAAGGCTACCTACTGAAAAATGTTCACCCGCTTGAACTGGAAAAAGCTTTGAATGCACTGATAAAAAATGGTTTTTATTATCCCGATTGGGCAACCAACAAAGTATTTATGAGCCTGGGTTCTGCATCTTCTGCCAAAAATGAAACAATCAATATAACCGAACGGGAAAAAGAGTTTTTGCAGTACTCTGTTACAGAAATGAGTTATAAAGAAATTGCAGAAAAAATGTTTTGCAGCCCTCGTACAGTTGAAAGTTACCGTGATAGCTTGTTTGAAAAATTAGGGTTAAAAACCAGGGTCGGGCTTGCTGTTTATGCTATGAAGAATGGATTCGGTTAATAAACCTATAAGGTTTGCCGGGCTGATTGGCTGCGCTGCAAACCTTATAGGTTTAAGTTTACCGCACCTCCTGCATATCCACCAGCCGCTTATAAAAACCAGCTTGTGCAATCAAGCCATCATGCGTTCCTCGTTCAACAATTTCTCCTTTTTGCAATACAATTATTTCATCTGCATGGAGAATGGTACTGATTTCTACAAACCTATAAGGTTTGCCGGGCTGATTGGCTGCGCTGCAAACCTTATAGGTTTAAGTTTACCGCACCTCCTGCATATCCACCAACCTTTTATAAAACCCACTCTGTGCAATCAGGCCATCATGCGTCCCCCGTTCTACAATTTCTCCTTTTTGCAACACAATAATTTCATCGGCATGGCGGATGGTGCTGAGGCGATGGGCAATTACCAGCGAGGTGCGGTTGTTCATGAGATTGTTAATAGCATCCTGCACCAAACGTTCGCTTTCGGTATCTAAAGAAGAGGTTGCTTCGTCAAGAATTAATATAGGCGGATTTTTAAGAACAGCCCTGGCAATGGTCATGCGCTGGCGCTCACCACCACTGAGTTTGCCGCCACGGTCGCCGATATTGGTTTTATAACCGGCTTCTTTTTGTAAAATAAAATTATGGGCATTGGCAATTTTTGCTGCCTGTTCAATGGCTTCGGGTGTTGCATTATCAATACCCAGTGTAATATTATTGGCAATGGTATCATTAAATAAAATGGGCTCCTGTGTTACAATACCCATCAGGCCTCTTAACTGATCAAGAGAATATTCTTTGATATTGATTCCGTCAATCAACAGTTCGCCGGTACTCACATCATGAAAACGGGGAACCAAATCGGCCAATGTGCTTTTACCGGCGCCACTGCTGCCAACCAATGCCACCGTTTTTCCCTTCTCAATTTTTAAATTGATGTTCTTTAAAATGGTAACATCATCATAAGCAAAATCAACATTTTTAAATTCGATGGAATGCTCAAAACTTTTTATCACTTTCGGGTTTGCAGCTTCTTCAACCATCACCGGCGCCTGCAACACTTCCTCAATACGGGTAATGGCTGCACTGCCTTTTTGCATATTGTAAAACGATGTGGATAATGATTTTGCGGGACTGATGATCTGCGTAAATATCACGATATACAGGATGAAGCCCTTATCACTAAGTCCGCCGGCATTACTCCCCAGCACTAATTGTCCTCCAAAATAAAGTATAGCGGCTAAAACAAACACTCCAAGAAATTCAGACAGTGGCGAAGCAAGATCACGCCGGTACTGCATTTTATTTTTTATGTGAAAAAGCTCTTCATTATGTGCTTCAAATTTTTTTCCTACCAGCCTTTCAGCTGTAAATGCTTTTATCACCCTAAGCCCGCTCAATGTTTCATCCAACACAGATAATGCTTCGCCTTGTTTAACAGCAGCATCATTTGATTGTTTTTTTAAAGCCCTGCTTATCCGGCCGATAATAAACCCTGTTAAAGGCAACAGCACCAGCAGGAATAAAGAAAGCGTTGGGCTGATAAAGATCAATGTGGTGAGATAGAAAATGATATTCAACGGGTCTTTTATAAAACCTTCTACAGTACCCACAACCGAGTTTTCCAGTTCGCCAACATCATTGGTCATGCGACTCATGATATCGCCCTTGCGTTGCTCGGTAAAATAACCGATGGGCATAATCAGTATTTTCTGAAATAACTCTTTCCGCAACCTGTTCATTACACCATTGCGCATGGGTGTCAGGATATAATAGGAGAGGTAGGTAAACAGATTTTTCAGGAAAACGGCAATCAGCACCATGATACAAATTAATGCCAATACATAAATCTTACCATTTACCTTCATCATTTCCTGCAAATGATAACTGATATAATTAATTATATCCTGGGATGAGCTGATCACCTCAGGTTTCACCAAATCTGCTTTTCCCTTGTTAAAGATCAGGTCTAAAAAAAAAGGTAAAGAACCTAAGGATGTTACTGAAAATATTATCGCTAATATGATGAATAAAAAGTACAGTGCAATATTTGCTTTATATGCAGCCAGGTAACAGAAAAGCCTTGCGTATTTCTTCATTGTTTTAAAATTCGGTCAAATCAAGGCAAAGTAACTAATTTTACAGCAAACCCCGGCAGCGGTTGTAAACCTTGCCGGCAGGTTATAATAACAGACGTTTAAACTGAATGAATATGTTAGAAAGTAAAAGACAGAAAATGGTGGCGGGTTTACTGAATAAAGAACTCAGTGATATTTTTCAGCGGTTGGGATTATCTATGATGGATGGCGGCATGGTTTCCATTTCATCGGTTAAAATTACACCAGACCTGTACGAAGCAAGGATTTACCTGAGTTTTTTTAAAGTGGCTGATAGTTTCGATGCTTTAAAAAAAATTGAAGAGCGCAGCTGGGAAATAAAAAAAGAACTCACATCAAGGGTGCGGCACCAGTTACGCAGTATGCCCAAGCTTAGTTTTTTTATTGATGATACGTTGGATTATGTAGATAAGATGGAGCAGATATTTAAGGAGATAAAAAAAGACAATCAGCAATAGGCAATTGGCAATTGGCAATGATAAAAGACAATTAGGATAAACCCAATTAACGGATTAACCAATTAACGGATTAACAGTGTATTTAACCTTTGCCTGGAGATATTTTAAAGCAAAAAAAAGTGCCGATGCCATCAACATCATTGCATGTGTTACAGTAGGTGTTATTGCCATTGCCACCTGCTGCCAGGTAGTTGTGCTGAGTGTTTTTAATGGTTTTGAAGACCTGGTAAAATCATTATACTCTTCTTTTTATACTGATATTAAAATTGTTCCCGCAACAGGAAAAACATTTACGCTAACTGCCGAACAAATTGCTTCTATTAAAAAACAACCGGCTGTTGCCAATTTTTCGCTGATAGCCGAAGACAAAGCCCTGCTTAAAAACCATGATGCCCAAACTGTTATTTACCTGAAAGGTGTTGATGATAATTATGAAAAAGTAAGCGGAGTTGCCGCCAAAACAAACCGTGGAAAATATTTTACCGGTACCACCGAAGAGCCTTACCTGGTAACAGGATCGGGCATACAAAATGCGGCGTCATTAAATTTTGATGCGGCATTTGCTGAAGATGCATTAACAGTGATACTCCCCAAAAAGAACAGCCGCAATAATGATCCGCTGCAATCATTAAGTGAAGGATTTATAAAACCATCAGGCTCATTTACCATTCAGCAGGAGTTTGATGATAAATATGCCATCACCAATATTGGTTTTGTAAAACAACAGATGGGTTTTGCTGCAGATGAATACAGTGCTGTGGAAATTAAGCTTTCAGAAAAAACCGATCCAAAGGAAGAAAAAAACAAATTGGCCACATTGCTTGGCAATAATTATAAAGTACTGACGAAGTACGAGCAAAATACCAGCCTTTACAATACCATGAAACTGGAAAAATGGGCCATTTATGCTGTGCTCACTTTAATACTCATCATTGCGGCATTTAATATGGTAAGTGCATTAACCATGCTGGTATTGGAAAAAAGAAAAGACATCAGCGTATTACAAAGTATGGGCGCAGGCAAAAAAACTATCCTGAAAATATTTTTAAGCGAAGGATTATTATTGGGAAGCATCGGCACCGCTGCCGGCATTTTAATGGCAAGCATCATTTGCCTGCTGCAGTTAAAATTTAAAATAATAAAATTAAACGGCGGTTCCTTCCTGCTGGATTATTTTCCGGTGAAACTGATTGCAACTGATTTTATTTTGGTGGCTGCAACTGCCACTGCCATTGCATTCAGCGCATCCTGGTTTCCGGCACGTAAGGCAAGCAGGCAGGAGTTTGAGTTGAGGTAAAGCCTCACCTCCCTTTCCTCCTCTCCAAAAGAGAGGAGGCGGTACTCTAAACATATCCATACATTTAATCTTCCACATCAACATGATTGCTTTATTGCACAATAAAGCAATCATCTTTCGATTTTTTCATAACATAATCTTCGCTTTCATCTTCCAGTTCCCTCTCCTTTGGAGAGGGGTTGGGGTGAGGCCCTACCTCAACACCATCTGCCTGTCGGCATCAAGTTTTATCAAAATAAAAATAAGAACGGTAAAAGTTAACAGGGATGATCCTCCATAACTCATTAACGGCAATGTAATACCGATAACCGGTGCCAGGCCAATGGTTACACAAATATTAATGGCCACATGAAAAAACATAATGCCTGCAACCGAATAAGCATACACCCTGCTGAATGTGCTTCGTTGCCGCTCGGCAATACGTATCATGCGTAACAGAAAAATAAGATAGATCAGCATCAACAATCCGCTGCCTAAAAAACCAAAATTTTCTCCTACGGATGTAAAAATAAAATCGGTGTGTTGCTCGGGCACAAAATCGCCACGGGTTTGTGTGCCTTTTAAAAATCCTTTACCGGTTACTCCTCCCGATCCGATTGCAATCTTGGATTGATTTACATTGTAATTTTGCTTATCTGCTTCCAGTTCTTTTTCTTTTTTTAATGTCTTTGTTTCTTCAACATTCAGATCAACAGTACTATTTTCCAGGTAGGGATTTGTTTTTCCTACCATACTGTAAATACGGGCCGACTGGTATGGTTTTAAAACTTTAGTCATTAAAAGTTTAATGCCTATCGTACTTATAAGAGAACTGAATACCCAAACACCCAATATAATAAACAGCAAACTCCTGTTACGCTTAAAGTGGCGCCGTAAAAAATATATACAGCCCAATGCAATTACAGCAAATGCTATTAATATTGTTAGTGCAGGCAACACCAGGCTTATAACAATTAGTGATGCCAGGCCTATAATGCTTATTAAATAAAAAGCCGGCAAACCTTCCCGGTACATGGGAATTAAAAAAGAAAGATAAATGAGTGCCAAACCGGTTTCGCCCTGAAGCACAGATAATACAGCCGGTGCAAATGCAATGGTTGCTGCAATTATTTGTGCTTTGGGTTTTTTAAAATCAGTTTCGGGCATCGACAGGTATTTGGCCAATGCCAATGCTGTAAATATTTTACAGAGCTCTACTGGCTGCAGGTTCATAAAGCCCATGGGTATCCAGCTTTTAGAGCCTTTTATCTCTTTACCAATTACAAATGTTGCCAACACTAAAACTATTCCTATCAAATAAGAAATATTGGAAGTTGCTGTAAATAATTTACTGTCGGTTAACAAAATAAAAATGGCCAGCACACTGCAACCTGCAAAAAAGAATAACTGCTTGCTGTAATTTTTTTTAAACCCTGTAAGCGACTGCATAAAATTATCAGTGCTTTTATACTCTACAGAATAAATACACACAATACCAAAAATTACAATAATGGCATATAGCCAAACCATTGTCCAGTTTATTCCTTTTGATATGGTTGGGTTTTTATGCTTCATCGTGAATGGTGAGTAGTGAGTGGTGAGTTAGTACACAATCATTTTACTGAGCATTTTAAAAGTTTGAATTATTAAATCGCCGGTTTCTGTTAAATCCTCCTTTTTATAATATTCAAGCTCTGCCACAATATCCAAAATAGTATCAACTTCAATGATCGAGCCTCTTGAAATTTCATAATACCTTCTTCTTTCTACAGGTGATTTTCTGGAACTCCCCTCTGCAATATTAAGTTGAATAGAAAGCGTTGCTCTTCTTAATTGCTGCGTCATATTAAATCTTTCATCCGGTGGCAACAGCTTCGATATTTTATAACAACTTAACACCAGATTTTTTCCGGCAATAAAAACATCCAGTTTTGTATGGGCTAATTGTAAAAACATAAACATTATTTTAAGGTTTAAAATTCCAGATTGTCTCACTACTCACGCCTCACCACTCACGACTCACAACTCACCACTCACAACTTTATCGAATCTTTGAGCTCCGGTTTCTTTTTTTCTGACGGTAAAATAGCTTCTGTGTTTATTTTTATTTTTTCATCATTCTCCTGCTTTTTCTGCTGGTTTTTTTTAAGCTCATCCTTTTCTTTTTTCAGCATATCCAAAATTTCCTGTTCATCTGTGTCGTCCATTTCCATGGTATCTTTTATCAGTTTAATATAGCCTTTGGCAATTAAATAAGCCGAGTCATTTCTGTGCAGCATCGAATCCACCGTTTTCATCTCACTGTAAATACGCGGCGGTATTAAATTTAATTTTTCAAATCTTTCTACAATTGCTTCCCTGTTTTTTGCGATGGTATCATTTAAATATTTTTCAATCATCAGCCCAACAATGGGTGCAGCATAAGTACCACCAAAACGCCCGCTGTTTTCAACCACACACATGATGGCAATTTTTGGATTATCACGTGGAGCAAAGCCGCAGAAAAAAGCATGGTTGGGTTGTTTTACACCGCGGTAATAATTTTCAACAGTTCCTGTTTTTCCGCAGATGGTAATACCCGGAACCTTTGCTCCGCCGCCGGTTCCCCTGTCTACCACATCCTGCATACCCTGCTGTACAATATCAAAAATACTGTCGGGTATATCCATCGCCCTGTGCTTTTCTTTATACTTGGATAACATATCAAACTTATCGCCATCTTCAATTGAATCAACAAGATGAGGAATTATGTACCAGCCTTTGTTGGCGATATATGCCATTTCGTTAGCAGTTTGTATTGGTGTTACATCTACTTCGCCCTGGCCAATACTTACCGAACGGAAATTGCAGTAATTCCAGGATCCTTTTCCATAAATTTTATCAAAGTGCGCCGGTGTTGGAATATTGCCCGGCTTTTCGGACGGTACATCAATACCTAATTTATGCCCTAAACCAAAAGCATACATATACCTGTCCCAAACAGCAAGGGCGCTGTCCTGGTTTGGATATTTTGGATTGTTCATTACACGTTGCATCACCGTAGCAAAATAAGTATTGTCGCTCATCCTGATGGCATTCAGCAAATCAAAAGTTCCATAATCCAAACACTTCATTGGTTTGCCCGAACCACAACCATAAAAAGCACCCGAACAGGAAACACTAAACTCAGGTGTAATCACCCCTTCATGCAACCCAACCAATGCCTGCAATGTTTTAAAAGTTGATCCCGGGGAATAGGTTGCACTAACAGAGCGGTTAAATAAAGGCCTTGCAGGACTGAGTAATAATTCAGCAAAATGTTTTTTTCTTTCGGCGCCGGTTAACAATTTTGGCTGGTAAGTAGGGCTGCTTACCATGGCCAGTATGCCACCGGTTTTAGGGTCCACGGCAACAATGGAGCCCAGTTTGTTTTGCATTAATTTTTCGCCCAATGCCTGCAACTCAATATCAATGGATGTGTACATGTTTTGCCCGGCAATGGCAACCGTATCAAAGTTTCCATCCTCAAGCCGTTCGGTCAGCCTGTTTTTATTATCCCTTTTCCAAAACTCTATTCCCCGCTGGCCCATCAATACTTTTTCATAGGTTCTTTCCAGTCCGGCACGGCCAATATAATCGCCCATTACATAACCTTCGTACACAGGGTTTTTTAAAATATTAGAATCTACTTCGCCCAGGTAACCAAAAATATTACCACCGGCATCAAATGGATAATCACGTACCGAACGTTCCTGCATAAAATAACCCGGTGCCAGTTTATACAAGTTCTCATTCAGCTTTGCCATTTTTTCATTGCTCAGTAATGGCTCAAATATAGAAGCCCGAAAACTTTTATTTTTGATAATGGCTGAAACAATACGCTTTTGAAATTCGGCAGAATCTATATTTAAAATTTTGCACAGGGTTGCAGTATCTGTTCCTTTAATTTTTCCGGGAATAACCATCAGGTCGTAGATGACGGTGTTTTGTAAAATTGATCTTCCCTTGCGGTCGAAAACAATTCCCCTGTCGGGATAAACTACTTTGCGGAATATGCCCTGGTTATCGGCATCTATCTTGTACTTTGATGAAAACATCTGCAGGTTTATCAATTGCAAAAAGATAATGATAAACAGGCCGGTAAAAACCAGCGTTATCACATTTTTTCTTGATTGATTGAATACAGACAAGGAATTGGTTAATTGTTATTGGTTAATGGTTGATTGTGTTACACAGTATTGGTTCGGAATTTTTGACGACGGGTAAATAATAATTCTGTTATAATTATTAATAGCAAACTTAATGCCGTTGACAATAATGTTTTTACCAAAAAATACCAGACATTACCGAACTGCCAGGCTTCCAGTAAAAATAACCAGCTATGATGTAAAAAAGTTAATACACCAATAAAGATCATGTATGGTAAAACACCGCCCATACTTTTAAACGATGGTTCTTCGTAATTGTTATCGGCACCTTCCTGTGGTATTAAAAGGTTGATGAGAAATGGCCTCACATAGGCTATCAATACACATGCGGCTGTATGAAAACCGGGATGATGCCTGAAACTGTCGAGTGTAAATCCCAGTACCAGCGCAATAAGCATTTGCTGTATGCGCCCCATGCGAAAAGGCAACCATAAAATGAACAGGAAATAAATGTATGGTGTAACCATCTGGTGCAGGTGAATACGGTCCAATACATAAACCTGTACCAGGATAAAAAGCGCAAAACGAATAATATTTTTAACCAGTGAATTCATAAGTTGCTGTATGGTATTACAGGTTTTTCTGTTTTACTTAATCCAATATTGCTTTAATACTTTCGCTCTGTTTGTTATCTATTACATAAACAAATTCCAGGTTATGAAAATTTGCAGCAGTTCTGAATTTAATTTATGACCCGATTGTTGAACCGCCGGGCACTTGTGTCTGTCCTTGCTCGCGAGTTCAAGGCAGGCTCACGCTACAGCTCATCGGCCTGTTTTCTTCTCATAGACTTGGACTTCTTTAAGGTGGTCAATGACCAGCTGGGTCATCT
>JANOVD010000346.1:0-8501 GCA_031417255.1 Chitinophagaceae bacterium | reverse complement strand
GAAAACCCCCTCCGCCCCCTGAAGGGGGAACTTTGGAGTATAATAATCTAAAGGGTCTTCACAATAACAAGTGGTTTAAAAATATGAAATGATGGAAACAGAAAAGAGGCAAAAAGCCCCTTTAGGCCCGCCCGGATGGCCGGGTCGGACGGGGGTTTGGGGTATTGATGAACACGGCTACTACGGCAACTTCGGCGGAGCCTTCATCCCCGAAATGCTGTACCCCAATGTAAAAGAACTACAGGATAACTATCTGAAAATAATTTATGAAGAAAGTTTTCAAAAAGAATATGTACAATTGCTCAGGGATTATGTAGGAAGGCCAACACCGCTTTTTTATGCAGAGCGACTCAGCGAAAAATACAATACCAATATTTTTTTAAAACGGGAAGACCTTTGCCATACCGGTGCACACAAGATCAACAATACCATCGGACAAATATTACTGGCACAAAAGCTTGGCAAAAAAAGAATTATTGCCGAGACGGGTGCAGGTCAGCATGGCGTGGCAACCGCAACAGTTTGTGCATTAAAAGGTTTGGAGTGTATTGTGTACATGGGCGAAAAAGATATTGAACGCCAGGCACCCAATGTGGCACGGATGAAAATGCTGGGCGCTACTGTTGTGCCGGCATTAAGTGGCAGCAAAACTTTAAAAGATGCCACCAACGAAGCTATCCGTGACTGGATAAATAACCCGGGTGATACACATTATATAATTGGCAGTGTTGTTGGGCCACATCCTTATCCTGATATGGTGGCGAGGTTTCAAAGTATCATCAGCGAAGAAATAAAAAAACAGAAGCTTGAAAAAACAGGTACTGAATTACCAACCCATGTTATTGCATGCGTGGGCGGTGGCAGTAATGCCGCCGGAGCTTTTTATCATTTTCTGGATAATGAAAATGTAAAACTTGTTGCCGTAGAAGCTGCAGGTTGGGGCATCAACAGTGGCATGAGCGCTGCAACAACACAATTGGGCACACCCGGCATTTTGCATGGCAGTAAAAGTTTACTCATGCAAACCCAAGACGGCCAGGTGGTAGAGCCACACAGTATTTCAGCCGGGTTGGATTACCCCGGCATTGGCCCGCTGCATGCACACTTGTTTGAAACCGGACGTGCTGTTTTTATGAGTGCAACGGATGATGAAGCTTTGCAGGCTGCATTTGAATTGAGTAAAATGGAAGGCATTATTCCTGCATTGGAAACAGCACATGCTTTGTTTGTATTGAATAAAATTGATTTTAAAAAAGATGATGTGATAGTTGTTTGTTTAAGCGGGAGGGGAGACAAGGACCTGGATACTTACATGAAAAATATTTGACCTCTCCCAACCCTCTCCTGAAGGAGAGGGCTTTTGGACCCTGATTATTTAAAATGGTTTTAATTATTAACCACTGACTTGGCAAAAGACTTAAAATATTTATAATTATGAAATACATTTGCATCGTCATTTGCAGTTGTTTTCTTTTTTCCTGCAGCGATTCTTTTATCAACCATAAATTGAAATACGAAAAGCTTGGCGATTGCGCTGGCTATTCGGAATCAATAAAAATGATCTCAAATATTAATGGCGAACGCTACGAATTTTACAGTTGTATGGATGATGGATTTGACGGAAAAAATTATACCCTTGTAAGAAAAAGCGATAGTGTGATCGTAAGTTTTCCTAAAACTGCCACTGCCAGGAAAACGCTGTATAAGTTAATCCTGGATGTTGATGCCAAGCCAAGGTATAATCATATTATTATAGACGAAAGACCAATAACGGTTGTACCTGCAGAAAAATAACCTCACCCCCTTCCCCTCTCCTTGAGGAGAGGGGCGTTTGGACTCTGAGGATTTGAATAGTTTTTTATTTATTTAAATGTGGCTTTCTGATTTGAAATTTATTTTTAAATATTATGGCTGGGTATAACGATAATCTTCATAAAAATTCCAAAGCATCAACATTTGAGCATGCAAGAAGTTTGCGACATGCGCAAACCAAAGCAGAACAGTTACTTTGGGAGGCATTGCGTAACAATCAGGTTTGTAATTTAAAATTCAGAAGGCAGCATCCTTTTGATAATTATATTCTCGACTTTTATAATCATAAAATGAAATTGACTATTGAAGTGGATGGCGAAGTGCATAATGACCCGGAAGTTGCTGCTTATGATAAAGCCAGGACAAACAATTTGAATGAAAGCGGATTAACTGTTTTACGTTTTACAAACAATGCTGTAGAAAGTAATTTAAAACTGGTAATAAAAAAAATTGAAGACTGGTTTCATGAAAACGATTTTGTTGAATTTGAGCCATGGCCAGAAGAAATTGAAAGTACCACTTATAAAATGAATAAAAGTATCAATGAATCCGCAGAGTCCAAAGCCCCTCTCCTTCAGGAGAGGCCCGCCCGTGCCGGTACGGACGGGGGTTGGGGTGAGGTAAATAACAGGTTAGATAAGCTTTTTTCAGAAAAGAAAAAGAACATACTAAATGTTTACTGCACAGCAGGTTATCCTCAACTCAATTCAACTGTTGAAGTAATAAGAGCTTTGCAAAATAATGGTGCAGATATTATTGAACTCGGCATACCCTATAGTGATCCCATTGCCGATGGACCTGTTATTCAGCAAAGTAATATGCAGGCTTTGCAAAATGGCATGAGCATCACTTTACTTTTTGAACAATTAAAAAATATCAGGGATAGTATACAAATCCCCATCATTTTAATGGGTTATTTAAATCCTGTTCTTCAATTCGGTATTGAAAAATTTTGCGAAGCCGCTTCAAAAACCGGGGTAGATGGAATTATTTTACCCGACCTGCCCATGTATGAGTTTGAAACTGAATACGGGCAGTATTTTAAAAAGCATGATCTCCATTTTATTTTTTTAATTACGCCTGAAACCAGCGAAGAGCGGATAAGACAAATTGATAAACTAAGCAACGGATTTATTTATGCAGTTTCATCTTCATCAACAACCGGTAATGATAAACAACCCGCAGGGCCCTACGGGCAAACAGATAATAAAGCCGTTAATGAGCAGGAGTCTTATTTTAAAAAATTACAGGCAATGAATCTGCTCAACCCCGTATTGGTAGGCTTTGGCATAAAAGATAAAAAAACATTTGATGCTGCCTGTACTTACACAAACGGCGCCATCATCGGCTCTGCATATATCAATGCTCTAAAAGATACGGAGGATATTGACCGTACTACTAAAGATTTCATAAATAGTATAAAAGGCTGATAGGGTATGCCTAAAACTTACTAAATTGCGGGTTAATAAATTACCATGATGAAAAGAATTTTCCTTATACTTTTTTTATTTGCAGGTTACAGTTTGTTGCCGGTTTTAAGTTTTGCCCAAACTACACCAAAGGCTAAACCAAAACCAAAAACCAAGGTTCAGCCAAAAACACCTGCAGCAGTTAAACCTGCAGCCACCGAATTTACGATCAAAGCAACGGTAACCGGTTATCCCGAAGGTGCAACAGTGGAGTTTTTAAACGGTCAGACCGGTGCAACAGAAAAAACAACTATCTTAAAAGACCGCAAATTTGAATTTAATGGGAAAATGGAAAACCCGGGGTTTAAGATCATACTCTTTAACAAGCAGCCGCCTTATATCACTTTGTTTATGGACAATAGTGCTATAAACATTACCGGTGATAAAGCAACAATTGACAAAGCAAAGATCACCGGATCCGAATCTCATACATCATTTGAACAGTTTAATAATTCACTGGAACCTTACCAAACTGTTTTTGCAGAAGGTAGCGAATATGATTCTGCAAAGACTGCAAAAGCAATGACAATTATCGAGCAATTTGTAGGCACACATACAGCATCTTACATTACACCATTGGCAGTAATACGGTATAACCAGATTGCCGATGATGTTTTTAAAACCGAAGAGCTATACAATCTGCTTGAGGCCAATATTAAAGCATCGGCCATGGGGCAGTATATTGCCCAGCAGGTTGCCGAAGGAAAAATAAACGGCAACGGAACAATTCTTCCTGATTTTTCGCAGCCCGATACTTCCGGTGTACCCATAAGCCTTTCATCGTTGCGTGGCAATTATGTGCTGGTAGATTTTTGGGCAAGCTGGTGCGGCCCCTGCCGACAGGAAAACCCAAACCTGGTTGCTGCATACAATAAATACAAAAGCAAAAAATTTACGGTGCTTGGCGTTTCATTGGATAAGGCAAAACCCGCCTGGCTTGATGCCATACAAATGGACGGCTTAACCTGGACACATATCAGCGATTTGCAAGGCTGGAGTAATGCTGCTGCACAACAGTTCCAGATCTTCAGTATTCCACAAAACTTCCTCATAGACCCGGATGGAAAAGTAATAGGAAAAAATTTACGTGGCGCAGCGCTGGAAAGAAAACTGGCTAAGTTTTTAAGATAAGTTGCCCCTATCCCCTAAAGGGGTAATAGCGAAGATTATGCTATTATTATTTTGTTACCGGCTTCAGTAATTCTGTTAAACATCGTTGTGTCACTCACTTGTACGGCATACCAATATGGAACTTTTATCGGAGCGTGTCAATAGGTTGCAATGCCTTATTTGTTTTCCGTGCATAAGTTAATTTAAACAAAAAAGGGAGCTTATCCCTTAGTGTAGCTAATTCCTGTCTGGTTGCGTACTGCAATTCTTTCTTATAAATTTCAATCGAGAATTCTCTTTGTGCCAGTATATAAGCCATCACTGCCTGGCTTAAATAATTTTCAATATATGCGACTGTATCAGACGGGAAATGCATTTGAATGAATTTGTCTTTAATCTTTGCGGTATCTACGCTGGCTAAATAAAATCTTTTCACATATTTATATAACTCCCTGGTTTCTGCTCCATCAAAAGCGGGAATCATTCCTGATAGTGAAAATAAATAAGCGGAGTCCCTGATATTAAGCAACATAAATTTGTCCGGAATTAATATTGCACCACGTGATCTAAATGGATGGGAATTATAATTAATGATCACTGTTTTGGCTTTGCCAGTATCGTTATCCTTGAAATTAAATGAAATGCAAAATTTCCTGGCTGTATCTTTTCTTGAATCAAAGAAACTATTTTTTAATCTGTGATATTTTGAAATAGATCGGATTGTATCGAAAGATATTCGATATGAACATGAATCAAAATTCAATAAGTTTAATTCATTTGCATTAAGGATGAATGGTTCCTCCGGTTCAACTACTTTTTTTGATTCATTAAAATTGTTACACCCAAAAAGAATCAATAAGGCTACAGTGATTGTAATTAAACGGATCATGATGATATTTTAAGTACACAACTCATTTCAATTGCCGCTTATATAACTGCACCGCATTTTCCAGCCCCAAATAAACCGCATCACATATCAATGCATGGCCAATAGATACTTCCAGTAAGCCGGGGATGTTTTCTGAAAAATATTTTAAGTTTTGCAGATCCAGATCATGCCCTGCATTTATACCCAGGCCTAATTCATTTGCTTTATTAGCAGCTGCAATAAAGGGCGCTATTGCCTCCCGATAGTTATCGGGATGCTTATTGCCCATTGCGTATTCTTTTGCAAAAGACTCTGTGTACAATTCAACCCTGTCCGTTCCAACTGCTTTTGCGCCTTCAATCATTTCCACCACGGGGTCCACAAAAATGGAAACCCGTATGCCTGCATTTTTAAAAACTGCGATCATATCTTTTAGGTAAGCAGCATGTTCAATCGTGTTCCACCCATGATTGGAAGTGAGTTGCCCGAGTGCATCGGGCACTAATGTAACCTGGGTAGGTTTATTAGCCAGTACCAAGTCAACAAATTTTTCTTCGGTACAGTTGCCTTCAATATTAAATTCGGTTTTTACAATTTTCTTCAGTTCAAAAACATCTGCATAACGGATATGGCGTTCATCGGGGCGGGGGTGTACAGTAATACCATCTGCCCCAAAGCGCTCAATATCCATGGTCGATTGTATAAGATCTGGATTATTGCCACCACGGCTGTTGCGGAGGGTAGCCAGTTTATTGATATTTACGGAGAGTTTGGTCACTACTGAATTTTGATTGATCAAATTTAATCTAAAACACAATCAGGCATGTGATAAAAATTGAAAAAAGATTTACAATGATTTGAATTTATCAATTAAATGTCTATTTTGTTCCTTATTCATTCCCCTGAAAATTTCTCCTCTGCATTCACAGCTTTTTATTCACTCACATTAAAACTTAACACGTATGAAAAAAATCATTTCAGTAATTTTTGTTGCTGCTTTTTTGTTTGCCTGCAACAATGAAGAAAAAAAAGGCGATGCTACCGGAACAGATGCTACAGCTGGTAAAGCACCGGTAGAGCTTATTAATGACAGCAACCTCATTAACTCAGCCAAAGCCGCTTTTACCGGTTTTGAAAACAAAGATATTGAGGCTTATACTGCCAACCTGGCTGATAATGTGATGTTCAGGTGGTCAAGTGGCGATAGCCTTGTTGGAAAACAGGCTGTTAAAGACTACTATTCCGGCAGGTTTAATATCATTGACAATATCAAATATTCAAACCATATTTTTCTTCCCATCATGGCAAATGTAAGCCCTAACGGCGGAGCAACTCCCCCGGGTAAATGGATGCTTAGCTGGTACACGGTTAATGTGAAATATAAAAACGGTAAGGCAATCATGTTTTGGGCGCATAATGCCCAGCATTACAACGATGCAGGTAAGATAGATCAGTTTGCACAGTATATCGACAGGCATCCGATAATGGAAGCTACTAAGGACATGGTGAAATAAAAGTATGAGAAACTGATAATAAAAAACCATCCGGCTATTAAGCTGGATGGTTTTTTTATTATATCCTTTGTTAGGTTCTTTTGTTGATTTATGGGTATTTATTTGCCGGCTTCGGTCGTTGGCGGGGACGCACAACGACGGCGTGTTTGTTTAGTAACGCCAGCAAAGGTGATAAAAACGCCTTCAATTTTCCATAAATTAGTATATTTGAGTATGCCAATTTAATCTTGTTATAGTAGGAGACTATAATTCCAAAATATCATGAAAATTGTATTAGCTTTTTTTACTTTCATATTATTTACTCTAACTGTAAGTGGTCAAATAATCACAACCTTTGCCGGTAACGGAACAGCAGGATCTTCGGGAAATGGGGGAGCTGCTACATCGGCACAATTGAAGAGGCCAAATGCAGTATGCTCTGATAATGCTGGCAATATATACATTGCCGATCACGATAATCATGTAATAAGAAAAGTTAACAGTGCAGGTATAATTTCAATATTTGCCGGAACAGGGATAGAAGGAAATTCCGGAGATGGAGGGCCAGCCCTTGCAGCAAATATCGGGTGGCCAATAGGTATATGCAGAGATAATAGCGGTAACATATATATAGCTGACAGATTTTTTTGTGTTATAAGAAAAGTTGACAATGCCGGAAACATTTCAACTTATGCGGGAACAGGAGTTTTTGGCTATTCGGGCGACGGAGGACCTGCAATAAATGCAAAATTGTTTGCGCCATGTGGTATTTCTATTGACAATGCCGGGAATTTATATATTGCAGAATTTGGAAATCAAATTATTAGAAAAGTAAACAGCAGCGGTATCATATCTACTGTAGCTGGCATAGGAAATATGAGTGGCTATTGGGGAGATGGTGGGCAAGCTGTAGATGCCTTACTGGCTAGTCCTACAGATGTAAGTTGTGATAATCTTGGGAATTTTTATATTGCGGATCGTGGAAATAATGTTGTAAGAAAAGTGAATGCATCAGGAATTATTACAACAGTTGCAGGGGGTGGCTTTGGTTACGCTGGCGATGGAGGGCCTGCTATTGGCGCATCATTCTTTTTCATTTATAATGTGTTTGCTGATAATTTAGGTAACCTCTACATTTCAGATACCGGGAATGGTGTTTTGAGATTTGTAAATACTTCAAGTATAATAACAACAATTGCCGGTACAGGAATATTGGGTTATTCTGGTGATGGCGGGCCAGCTGTTTTGGCAAGGTTAACAAGTACCACTGGTATCCATATCGATAATGCGGGAAACATTTATGTAGCCGACAATGGAGTGCATGTTATAAGAAAGATCAGCGTTTGTGCACTTGCATCAATTGTGGCGCAACCGCAGGATCAATTTGTTTGTACTACAGAAAATGCTGCTTTTTCAGTAACATCTAACAATGCCACAGGTCATCAATGGCAGGTTAATAACGGATCAGGCTGGGTAAACCTGGTTAATAATGCTACCTATTCCGGCACAACAACTAATACCTTAACAATTACCAATGCAAGCCCGGCTATGAATGGGTATCAATATCGTTGTATAATAACCAATTCATGCGGCAATATAATTTCATCATTTGCAGTTTTAAAGTATCCGTGCCACGAACCCCATCATTACTTATTCACTATCGCTGCATAATTTTGCGGTAGCAAATCCTCTATGGCATTTATCTTATGGTCGTTTATATTTTCAAACACGTAGGTTAGCCATTGGATG
>JANOVD010000345.1:0-9451 GCA_031417255.1 Chitinophagaceae bacterium | reverse complement strand
TTACCCGAGATCGCCTTAACCACGCAGATCATTCGCCGGCTGCAAAAACATTTTGGTGGCAATATCACCATTTATCATTCACGTTTTAATAATAACGAACGCATTGAATTGTGGAATAAGATACGTACCGGCGAAGTAAAGATTGTACTGGGTGCAAGGAGCGCCCTTTTTCTGCCCTTTAAAGACCTCGGACTGATAATAGTGGATGAAGAGCATGATTCGTCATTTAAACAGCAGGATCCGGCTCCCAGGTACAATGCAAGGGATGCAGCCATTTATTATGCTTCACTTTTTAAAGCTAAAGTTTTATTGGGCAGTGCCACTCCATCAGTTGAAAGTTATTTTAATGCCATGCACGATAAATATGCTTTGGTAGAATTGAATGAACGTTTCGGTGGCATTAAATTACCGGAGATTGAGATCATTGATACGAGGCAGGTTGTACAAAAAGGGAAGGTGATGATAAGCCCGCAGTTAAAGGAAGCCATGCAAAAAGCATTGGATGCCGACAGGCAAGTTATTTTATTCCAAAACCGCAGAGGGTATAATCCATATTTAATTTGTGGTGCCTGCGGTTTTATTCCACAGTGTACACATTGCGATGTGTCGCTTACGCTGCACAAGTTCAGCAATAAACTGCATTGCCATTATTGCGGCAGTGTTTATCCAAAATTAATTACCTGCCCGGCTTGCGGTACCAATAACTGGCTGGAGAAAAATTTTGGTACCGAAAAAATTGAAGAACAATTAGAAGATGATTTTCCCAAATATAAAATTGCAAGGATGGATGTGGACAGTGTGCGTGGTAAAACTGCTCATGATAATTTAATTCAGTTGTTTGAGCAGCACCGCCTTGATATTTTGGTAGGCACACAAATGGTGGTTAAGGGTTTGGATTTTGATAAAGTAAGCCTGGTTGGTATTTTAGATGCAGACGGGTTATTGGCATTTGCCGATTTCAGGGTTAATGAACGGGCATTTCAGTTGATGGAGCAGGTGAGTGGCAGGGCAGGAAGAAAAAAAGAACAGGGCAAAGTAATTATACAGGCAACAAATACAAAGCACCCGGTTTTGCAATTGGTGCAGCAACATGATTATAAACAGTTTTATAATATTGAGATTGAAAACCGCAAACAGTTTTTTTATCCGCCATACAGCCGTATTATTTTGCTAACTTTAAAACACAAGGATAAAAATATTGTTGCAGCCGCTGCAGAAAAATTGACGGCATTGTTAAAACAGGATCTGAAAGATTTTATTGTTGGCCCGGCGGCACCTGTTGTAAACCGCATACGCAATCAATATTTAATGGAGATATTGATAAAACTACCCAAAGAACCCGGCATGAGTTTAAGATATAAAGCAGCCATCAGAAATCATATTAGTATGGTTACGGGAGAAAAGATTTTTAAGAGTGTGACGGTAATTACCGATGTTGATAAAATGTAACCCCCTCTAAATCTCCCCCTGAAAGGGGAGACTTGTAAACAGTATGATAGTGCAAGAAAATATATTAATCAAAGAATACAATACATTCGGGATCAGTGTATATGCAAATCTATTTGCAAAATTCAATTCGGCTGATGAGTTAAGCGAACTGCTTGAATTTAAAAATTTACCCATTGCCAATTGCCAATTGCCAACTTTGATTTTGGGCGGCGGCAGCAACATTCTTTTCACTAAAGATTTTGATGGGCTGGTTTTAAAAAATGAGATCAAAGGTATTAAGGAAATCAGGGAAGATGAGCATCATATTTATGTGCAGGTTGGGGCGGGAGAAAACTGGCATCAGTTTGTATTGCACTGTATAAAAAATGGCTGGGCAGGGGTTGAAAACCTTTCGCTGATTCCCGGAAATGTGGGTGCTTCTCCCATGCAGAATATAGGGGCTTATGGTGTGGAGATAAAAGATGTATTTTATTCGCTGAAAGCTTATCATATCCATGATAAAAAGATTGTGAATTTTACATTGAATGATTGCGAATTTGGTTACCGTGAAAGTGTTTTTAAAAGAAAATTCAAGGATGAGTTTGTAATAATGGATGTTACTTACCGGCTTAACAAAATTCCCGATTATAATATTTCTTATGGTGCCATTGGGCAGGAACTGGAAAAGATGGGAGTAAAAGAAATGAGTCTACAGGCCGTATCACAGGCTGTAATAAATATCCGCTCTTCAAAATTGCCCGATCCGAAACAAATAGGAAATGCCGGAAGCTTTTTTAAAAATCCGCATGTCAGCGCACAAAGATTTAACAAACTCAAAGAAGATTTTCCAAAAATAGTTGGTTATGTACAACAGAACAGCGATTATAAATTAGCCGCCGGTTGGTTAATTGAATATTGCGGCCCACCGGGATCTGCGACATGGAAAGGTTTTAGAAGGGGAGATGCCGGCTGCCATGCCTGGCAATCGTTAGTGCTGGTGAATTATGGCAATGCAAAAGGTAATGAAATATATAATTTGAGTGAGGAGATATTACAAAGTGTGAAAGAAAAATTTGGGGTAGGGTTGGAGAGGGAGGTGAAGATTATTTAAAACAACTTTGCCAAAGTTTTAAACTTTGGCAAAGTTTGCGAAATCAATTAAAGTCATCTTCATTTAAATCTTCCTCACTAAAATGTTGTGTGCCGATATTGAGCATGCTCCCCATCAAATCTTTAAACTCAATTTTGCCATCCAGTACTTTTTTACTGATCAGTGAGTGTGCAGCAAGCCCATGCAAAACAAATTCCATCAGTAATGCATTTTCTTTTTCATTGGCTGATTTAAAATATTTTTTTACCAATGCATGCAAGCCATCTACTTTGTATAATAACTGTACTTTGTCTTCATCTCTTGTTTCAAAAAAAGTATTCAATGTATTACCGGCATCAAACCAGCGGGTGATAGCTTTGTATGGATTTTCATCGGGCACAGCTTCTTTACCTCTTTTCTTTTTTAAGGTATCGGGGTTTGGGAAGTATTGACCAAATTGTGTTCGGATAGAACGCTCCAGCAAATTAAATGCAACCTGGTAAGGGCCTTCCTGTTCCCCTTCATAAACCAATTCTATCTTACCGGTTATGGATGGAATGATTCCTATCAGATCGCTCAGCCAAACCTGTGTTTCTTTTTCATCATTAATAATGGCCCGGCGTTCTGCTGCGCTGATTGCATTTTCATAAGCGCTGATGGTGAGCCTTGCACTTACGCCGCTTTTTTTATCAACCAGTTCGCTGCTACGGGCTTCAAAAGCAACCTGTTCTATCAATCTTTTTATCAGATCACTCACTTTTACTTTTTGCTGTTGGGCTTCGTTGATCTGTGCCTCCTGTTCGGTTATTTCCAATGCAGTTTCTAAAGATTTTGGATAGTGTGTAAGAATCTGGCTTTCGATCCTGTCTTTAAGCGGAGTTACAATGCTGCCCCTGTTGGTATAATCCTCGGGATTGGCAGTAAACACAAACAATACATCAAGCGGTAATCTTAATTTAAATCCACGAATTTGTAAATCACCTTCTTCTAAAATATTGAATAAAGAAACCTGAATTCTTGCCTGCAGATCGGGCAATTCATTGATGACAAAAATGCTTCGGTTACTGCGGGGTATGATGCCGTAATGCAAAACCCGTTCATCAGCAAAACTTAGTTTAAGGTTAGCTGCTTTTATCGGGTCAATATCACCAATTAAATCTGCAACACTTACATCAGGCGTAGCTAATTTTTCGCCATAACGCTGACTACGGTGCAACCAGGCAATGGGAGTATCATCGCCTTTTTCTTCTATTAAATCTATTGCATAACGTGAAACCGGTTTTAATGGATCATCATTGATCTCGCTGCCGGCAACAATGGGAATGTATTCATCCAACAGTTCAATCATTTGCCTCGCCATTCTTGTTTTTGCCTGTCCACGCAGGCCCAAAAACAAAATATTGTGTTGTGATAATAATGCTCTTTCTGTATCTGGTATCACCGAATCTTCGTAACCCAATATGCCGGGAAAAGGATTTTCCTTCGCCTGTATTTTTTCAATAAGGTTTTCACGGATCTCCTGCTTGATGCTTTTGGAAATATAGCCGCTCTTCTTTAATTCGCCGAGTGTTTTGATTTTAGTACTATCCATTTTTAGCTTTCTTTAAAATATTGATGCTTTCAATTTCTTCGTTTGTAATTTCTAATTCAGCATAATGCCCAGGTGGTACAGAATTAATAGTCATTTCGTCAAGAATATCAATTGCATTTTTAAATGTTGCACCTTTTGCAGATTTAATAATAAACATTAAATCATCCGGATTGATTTCTGATTTATATTTTTTAATTATTTCCCGAACCTCAACATAATCTGTCTTATTTATAGTGTAATTATGAACTCCTTTATAGTAATAAATTTCATTATTAGCGGCTAATAAAAATGTAACTGCGCCAGATGGGTTTATTTTTATTTCCGATTTATTATTTTCTTGTTTGGGTTCATTCATACTCATCGGAACCGGTTTCGGTGAATCTAATGTAGTAGCAGAAGTTTCAGATTCTATTTCTTTATTTGTTTTGCTGAAATAATAAAATACTCCGCTTGCGAGTAAAGCTCCAATAAGAATTCCTGATAATAGTTTCATAGTAATTTATTTTGATGATTAGTTTTTAATTTTCAATACACCGTCTTCCTCTTACCACTTTCAAAATCCTTAAAAATAAATGCCCCCAGTTTATCTAATGATGCAAAGAAAGCCTTGCCATTATTTGTTTCAGTAAACTCCTGCACAAATCGTTGCAGGTAAGGATCAGATGCGATCATAAAAGTAGTGATGGGTATTTTATTTTTTTTACACTGTGTAGCTAAACTCATACAACGGTTTAATATTTTTCTATCAACTCCCCAACTGTTTTTATAATACCGGCTACCAACTTTTAAACAGGTAGGTTTACCATCGGTGATCATAAAAATTTGTTTATTGGGGTTACGGCGCTTTCTTAAAATATCCATCGCCAGTTCCAAACCTGCAACGGTATTGGTATGATAAGGCCCCACCTGTAAATAAGGCAGGTCCTTAATTTCAATGGTCCAGGCATCATTGCCAAACACCACAATATCCAATGTATCTTTTGGGTATTTGGTTTGAATTAATTCACTCAGCGCCATGGCAACTTTTTTTGCCGGTGTAATTCTGTCTTCACCATATAATATCATAGAGTGAGAAATATCAATCATTAAAACAGTGGAGGTTTGCGATTTAAAATCGGTCTCCCGTATTTCCAAATCATCTTCCTGCATTTTAAAACTATCAATACCGTGGTTGATCTGTGCATTGCGGATGCTGTTGGTAAAATCTATCTGCTCCATCGTATCTCCAAACTGAAATGGCCTTGTCTCGGGGTTTATTTCATCGCCGCCACCCGGTTTAAAAGTCTGGTGATTACCCTGCTTTGTTTTTTTAAGCTTGCCAAAAATTTCTTCCAGGCTTTTTTTACGGATGCCCTGCTCGGTTTTTGAAGTGATCTTTATTTCGCCGGTCTCTCTTTTTTCATCAATATATCCTTTCGATTTTAAATCATCTACAAAATCGCCGATACCATATTCGTTGTTGGTGAGTTTATATTCTTTGTCAAGTTCATTCATCCACTGCATGGCTTCATTAAAATCGCCGTTGGTGTAGGTGAGTAATTGCATAAAAAGATTGAGCAAAGTCTCAAACGGGGATTTGCCCTGTGCATTGGGATCGTATTTTGAAAAGTTGTAGCCTAACAAGGGAAGCGTTTAAAGTTTAATATTCAATATTCGATTAGAATGCCACCATCTAAATTACGATAAATGTTACAACTGTTTTTCCAGCAGGTAATTCCAACTGTAAAGTTCATGACCTTCTCTTTTAAAAGATTCGTTACCGCCATAAACAACATGGCTTTTAACCTTTTTGCCTTTTTCTTTTGCCAGCAGTTTAAAGGAAGACAGGTTTTTAAAAAAGTAAGCCAGCGGCGTCTTGCCCGATTTTATTTCATAAAGCAGTGTAGTGGTTTTCTTATTAATAATTAAATCAATTTCCCGCTGGTTGGTGTCCTGCCAAAAATACAGCTCGGGTTCTTCGCCTTTATTGTAATAATCTTTTTTACACTCCGTAATAATAAAATTTTCAAATATACTTCCCATTTGTGGGTGTTTTATTAAATCAGCCTCCGTTTTAATACCCAGCAGGTAGCATAACAAACCTGTATCATAAAAATAAATTTTGGGTTTCTTAAAAATCCTTTTATCTAAATTTTCATACCAGGCAGGCAGCAGGTAAATAATATAACTGGCTTCCAGCACCGATAACCAGCGGGTAATTGTTTTACTATCTGCTCCCAATTGTCCGCCAATTTCATTTGCATTTAATACATTGCCTGCCCGGTTAGCACAAAGCTTTATAAACTGTTGAAATATTTTACTGTCTTTAATATTTATTATCTGCCTCACATCACGCTGCACATAGGTTTGAAAATAAGATTTGTAAAATATCCCTGCATTCATTTTCTTATCTGAAAATAAACGTGGATAAAATCCACGAAGACATAATGGCTCCCACCTTTTTTGCGAAGCGGTTAAATATGGCGATAACTCTTTTAAACTTAATGGCAATAACGAAAACACTGCAACCCTGCCTGCCAGCGATTGAGATATCTTTTCAAGCAATAAAAAATTTTGCGAACCACTTAATATATACTCTCCTTTGCGTTTTCTTTTGTCTGTGAGGTATTGCAGGTAAGGAAACAATTCGGGTACTGCCTGTACCTCATCCAATATCACCCCGTTTTGATACTGCTCTAAAAACTGGCCGGGGTCTTTCCTGGCAAACTCCCTGTTTTCCTGAATTTCCAGATTGACATACCTGTACCCTTGCCCAACCAAATGGCACAAGGTTGTTTTACCCGATTGCCTTGGGCCTGTTATGCTAACGATAGGATATTGCTTTAAAACAGTTGCCAGTAAGGCAGCCATGCTTCTGTGCACAATGGGAGACTTTGACATAATTAATATTTTGGGTTTTTCAAAGGTATGAAATTTCGGAATTGGGCGTATGAATTTTCGGAATTGAGCGTATGAAATTTCGGAATTGGATACCCGGTTTTATGCTGGTGAAAGCTGTTTAACTTTCATCCGATAACCTGCTTACAAAGTTTGGTGTTAGTGGGTTGCCCGGCGTTGAATTCAGGCTGTCAACTAAATTACGAAACATGTATCTGTATCGTTTTGCTGGGATGTTAAAAAAACTCCCCCGAAAAGTTCAGGGGAGTTTTTATCAGTTTTAAAATTGCCGTTTATTTTTTTTGTGAATCTGCGGCTTTTGGCGGAGCCACAGGTTGCGTATTTAATGTTGCAGGCGCTTCGGTTGCAGCCTGCGCTTTATATTGCTGCTCCAGTTGCATGATTTGCATCAGGAACTGTTCGGCAGCATTTTTATCACCGCCTCTTCGGCCAGATTGATCAGCTATGTAATCAAAATTGCCTATCCTTTTTTCACTAAGCGATGCATAATAACTCAACTGCTGTTCAAGATCCTTCTTTACGCTTTTGGTTATTTTGGCAGCCAGCACAGTATCGCCTGCTGCATAAGAGGCCCGCAGCATCAATATTGAAATATAATTATGCTGCTGGTTGCGGCTAACCATACCATACGGAAAATTTTCTTCCAGCATCATCTTATCAACCTTGTTCAGCATTTTTCTGGCTTCTTCTTTTTTATCTTTGAAAGCCATATCCAATGCGGCAACTGCATACGACATACGGATGCTGTTTAAATGCCTCCGGTTTTCTTCATCAAAATATACACCCGGTTTATCAGCATTGCCCGTAGCAAATTTGTTCATCATTTTATCATAAACCCATGCCTCATTAACCAGTGTTGAATTTGGCTGTGTATTGGCAACCGGTACCAGGCGATAAGTTAATCCATCCTGGCGCATATAGTTCTGAAAGCCCAGCCCGCCTGCATCCTGCGATGTAAAGTAAATAGGGCGTTTCCATTTATTGGCCGCAATGATATTTAAGATGGCCGCATCATTTTTATATAATGCCGTTTTGGGAATATCAAATACCACCTGCGAAACAACACTATCATCTGCATTAACAGTTTTGTTTTGGCGAACAAAATTTATATCAACTGGTATTGAAACCCTTTTTGAAGGGAATATATTAATTACACTACCTTCTTCTCTTCCCTGTTCAGTTTTAGTAGGGTCATCGCTGCCTGCAAAATCCTTCATCATGGTGTATAGATCCATGGGTTGAGATGGGTCGGTTGTGATGCCTGCTTTGGCCCTGTACCTGTTTAATAAAGTTGGATTATTGCCATAGATGCCTTCGGGAGAATAAACAATATCCCTGGTTGCACCTTCAATTTGTGCTGCACTCCATATTGGATCTATCGGATCACTTTCGTTTACTTTATAACGCAGTTGATTAATGTACCAATCGGTACCCATTAAACTGGAATTGATAACCCGTATATCCGGACGAATGCCCTGCACTTCCTGTGCATACCAGAGTGGGTAAGTATCATTATCGCCAAAAGTGATGAGTATGGCATTCTTTTCACAACTTTCTAAATAATCTATTGCCAGATCACGTGCCAATGTTTTATTGCTCCGGTCATGGTCATCCCACTCCTGGCTGGCCATTAATACCGGTACTGCCAATAAACACAAAGCACCTGCGGCAAAACCTGCCATCATTTTATTTTTAATAAATGATGTAAATAATTCTTTTACATACAATACCCCCAAACCGATCCATATAGCAAAAGCATAGAAGGAACCTACGAATGCATAATCCCGTTCACGTGGCTGGTTACCGGCCTGGTTTAAATAAAATACAATGGCGAGCCCGGTAAAGAAGAAAAGTAAACCAACAATTAAAAAATCTTTTTTATCCCGCATTATCTGGAAGATCAACCCAAGTAAACCCAAAATTAAAGGCAGGGCAAAAAGCTTATTATTGGCTTTATTATTTTTTAAACTGTCGGGCAGGGTTTTCTGGTCTCCTAAAAATAAATTATCTAAAAACCCGATGCCGGTTTGCCAGTTTCCATCCCGGGAATTGCCCGAGTGAACACCTTGTATATCGTTTTGTTTTCCTGCAAAATTCCACATAAAATAACGCATATACATCCAGCCAACCTGGTATTCTGCTGCAAACAGTATGTTCTCCTTCATGGTAGGAGCCCGTTCCCAGTTGCCCTGCTGGTCTTTACCAATCTGCATCCAGTTTGCATAATAATCGGCATGGCCCTGGTCGTTGCTTTGGTCCCACATACGTGGAAACAAATGCATATCAGCAGGTGAATAAACGTATTCTATTTTTCTTCCGTTCTTTTCGTATTTACCGTTGCTTTTAACATAAGTCTCCGTAATTTTTGTTTCGTCAGACAAAGGCTGTGCAGTAAAATCCTGGCCATATAAAATTGGCCAGTCGCCATATTGTTCACGTGCTAA
>JANOVD010000344.1:0-8686 GCA_031417255.1 Chitinophagaceae bacterium | reverse complement strand
GCCATCGCTATCTGCAGGGCAGCCACTATTTTCTTTAACACCTTCTTCGTTGGGGCAATTATCTTCTTCATCATTAACACCATCAGCATCAGTATCAGGTACCGGGCAACCTTTATACTTCTCTAAACCAAACACATCTTTACAATCATCATTTTTGTCTGCAACACCATCACCATCCTTATCGGGGCAACCAATTACAGTGCCATTAACAGTTGGGCATTCATCTCTTGAATCTACAAAACCATCACCATCAGTATCTTTTTCAAAAGGTGGTGGCACTTCTTTTTTAACTGTATCAACAACAGGTATTTCGGGTGGTGTTGGTTCTTTTTTAGGCTCGGGCCTTGCCTTGTATGCAAAGCCAAGTGAATAAAACATATAATCATTGGTAATAGCTTCTGTTAATGCCATTCGCCATTGTGCCTGCACAAAAACAAAAAATCCATTTTTAAAACGAAATTGCAGACCTGTACCCACAGGGGCATACACAGCCAGTTGCTTACCAAAATAACCGGCTCCAATTCCCCCGGTTAAAAATGGATTGATGGTACGGTTTTCTTTAAATGCTTTTGCATGCAATAAAACATCTAATTGGGGCGTAAAACTTGCCCGGCCAATACTATCGCCTTTTACAAACAATGCCGGAAAATTGGAAAAAGTACCACCGAGGTTAATTGTAAAATCAACATGAGAAGCAAGGCCCTTCCAGTAACTTAATACGAAACCATATGAAGCGTTACCGGATTTAAACAATCCTTTCCGGTTAAATGCAGCGCTTATAGAAGAATCTTTTACAGCTTTTATAAAACCATAATCAGAATAACTAACGCTGTATGACAGCATACCACGCTTTTTTTCGGGTTTTATTTTGGTCTTCTTATCCTGGGCAAATGCAAGTGTACTGCTTAAGCAAAGCAATAGTGCTATTTTCAAAAATTTGTGACTCATGCAGGTAAAATTAGGTTGATTAAAACGAATTTTGTTGGTTTTTTTTAGTGCCTTAAAATATTAAACTTCAGTGCAATGTAAAAATATTACGTTAAAAACACAATTTTTATATAGAAAATGTGTTTATTATTTGGCAGAAATGCCGATTTTATATCCATCAATCCAATAATCCGGTTATGCTTAAGTTTACCCTAGCTTTACCCAGGCAAATTTTTTTATTAATTTTTTGTGTGTTTGCCTTCAGTTTCAGCAGTAAAAGTCAGCTTACATCAAACTTTTCAGCTTCACCAACTTCGGGCTGTTCGCCACAAATAGTAAATTTCAATGATCAATCAACCGGCAACCCTATTTACTGGAGATGGGACCTGGGTAATGGTACCATTTCTTTTTTACAAAACCCATCCACCACTTATTTTACGCCCGGGCAATATACCATTAAACTTGTTGTTGAAGATGGCATAGGAAACAGAGATTCTTTAACAAGAACACAGTATATCAGCATCTTTCCTATTCCGGTTGTAAATTTTTCGGCAACACCGTTATCAGGTTGTGTTCCATTAACAGTACAGTTTACCGATCTAAGCACTGCAGCCGGTTCATCTATTACCAGTTGGCTTTGGGATTTTGGTGATGGCACTACCGGCACTGTAAGAAACCCATTGCACACATACACATCGGCAGGTAATTACAATGTTACCCTGCGTGTTACCACGGTGTCGGGTTGTTCAAAAACATTAACCAAAAACAATTATATACAAGCAAGCAATGGTGTAACCGCCAATTTTACCAATACAGCACCCACAGGTTGCAGCCTTCCGGTAACCATTACTTTTACCAATACCTCATCGGGTTCCGGAACATTATCATACCTCTGGGCTTTTGGCGATGGCGGAACATCCACATTACAACATCCAACACATACTTATACAACACAGGGCAGTTTTACAGTTAGCTTACGGGTAACCAGCAGCACCGGCTGTATTACTACCATAACAAGGCCAAATGCCGTTGTAATAAATTTTTTACGGGCAAGTTTTATAAGCCCGGCAAGTTCCTGTATTAATGATGCGGTTACTTTTACAAATACATCAACACCTGCACCAACAACGGTGCTTTGGGATTTTGGAGATGGTACTACTTCAACAGTATTAAGTCCGGTAAAAACATATGCTAACACCGGGGCCTACACCGTTAAGATGATTGCCTGGCTGGGTGCCTGTGTCGATTCTGCAACATTCAGCTTTAATGTTTATCCAAAACCAACAGCAGCTTTTTCTGCCATAAACAGAAATGCCTGTAAGCCTCCGTTAACTGTAAATTTTACAAACACGAGCACGGCACCTGCAACTTATTTGTGGCATTTTGGTGATGGCACAACTTCCACATCGCAAAGCCCTGCACATATCTACACAACCTACGGTTCATTTCATGTAAAACTGATTGTAACCAATTTTGTAGGATGCAGCGATTCGCTTGTATTAAATGATTATATCAGGATATTACCACCAGATGCAAGCATCAATAATTTACCGCAAAGTAATTGTGCGCCGCTAACCTGGACATTTTCTTCTACTGTAAATTCGCCCGATCCGGTTGTTAGTTATTTTTGGAACCTGGGAGATGGCACTACATCTACCCTGCCCAATCCAACCAACACATACAATACAGGCTCGTACGATATTACATTAATTGTAACAACACTGGGCGGCTGTACTGATACGGTTTTTATGCCCGCAGGCATTGTGGCTGATGATAAACCCACGGCCAATTTTTCAGCAAACCCAAGAGATGTTTGTGCTAAGTTTAATGTGAACTTTTTAGACTTATCAACCGGAAATATTGACCGCTGGTTATGGAATTTTGGCGATGGCGGAACATCAACCATTCAAAATCCATCGCATCAATATGAAGATACCGGCCTGTTTACCATACGACTGATTGTATGGAACAACAATTGTGCAGATACTTTGATATTGATTGATTATGTGCATATAAGCCCTCCGATAGCAAATTTCAATTCAAGCTTCGATTGTGCAGCACCTAAAACCTTCACATTTACCGATGCATCAATTGGTCCCGATGAATGGCACTGGGATTTTGGCGATGGCACTACATCAACAACGCAACACAATGTTCATACTTTTCCTGATACAGGTACCTATACCATTCAACTGGTTGTTATAAATCATGTAACAGGTTGTGATGATACTTTTACCCAAACTATACGTATTGTAGATGAAGTTGCTGATTTTAATGCAACAGATACAGTGATTTGTAAAAATACTTCCACCACATTTAATGCCATAGGAAACACTCCAGGTACCATTACCAATTATGAATGGGATTTTGGCGATGGGCTTACAGATACCGGAGCAACAGTTACACATATTTATGTAAACGCCGGTTTATATACTGTTCGGCTCATCATTACAGATATATCGGGCTGTAAGGACACGCTGGTAAAAATTCAGTACATCCGCATTAACGGCCCTGTTGCAGCTTTTACCATTCCCAATGGTGGCAGTTGTTTAAACAATACTGTAACCTTTATTGATAATTCAACTGATGATGGTTTACATCCTATTACAACCTGGGTATGGAATTTTGGAGATGGAACAACACAGACATTTACAGCGCCTCCTTTTACACATTTCTATTCAACATCGGGTTCGTATAATGTTACTTTAAAAACAATTGATGTTGTTGGATGTTCTGACAGTACAACAAATACAAATACCATTGTAATATCAAATCCTGTGGCTGCTTTCACACAGTCAGATACCATTGTATGCCCGGGTATTGATATCAGTTTTACAAATGCATCAACAGGGCCCAACCTTACTTATTTATGGCATTTTGGAGATGGTGCAACTGATACCCTAACCGATCCTGTACATAATTATTCAACCGAAGGGTTTTATACAGTACAATTGATCATTACCGATCAGTATGGTTGCCAGGATTCGGTAAATCAAAATATTCAAGTTGCTGTGCCACATGCAAGCTTTACAGTTTCAGATACGCTAAGTACATGTCCGCCGCTGATTGCAAACTTTACCAATACATCAATTAATGGTTATGATTTAACCTGGGATTTTGGCGATGGCAGCACATCCAGTTCTCCTAACCCAATTCATATTTATAACACACCTGGTATTTATCTTGCAAAATTATTTGTAACAGGCCCTGGTAATAATTGTTACGATTCGGTAGTGCAGCAAATAGTTGTAAGAGGGCCTTTCGGCAGTTTTAATTACAGCCCTTTAAATGGATGCAACCCGCTTACTGTAAACTTTACAGCAGTATCGCCCGATCGGCCAACTTATGTCTGGGATTTCAATGATGGCTCAATAATAACTACACCCGATTCAACCATATCATATACCTATACTATACCGGGTAACTATTTACCAAAAATGATACTGGTAGATTCCGGCGGATGCCAGGTACCCATTGAAGGTGTGGATACTATTAATGTGTATGGCGTAAAAACAAATTTTGGATTTGACGGATTGCCACGTTGCGACCTGGGCGATATACAGTTTTCAGATTCTTCAATTATCAATGATATTTCGGCTACTTATGCATGGAGCTTTGGCGACGGTGGAACATCTGCTTTACAAAACCCATCGCATTTTTATGCAGCGCCCGGCCAATACTTTCCGCAACTGATTGTGGTTACCAACCGGGGTTGCAGGGATACCACTACTTTACCGGTGCCTGTAAAAATTGTGGCTTCGCCTCAGGCAGATTTTTCTAATGCATTAAGCGGATGTACACCGGTAATTGCAACCTTCAGCGCATTTTTATCTGTACCCGATTCTTCTGCAATTAGCTGGAACTGGACATTGGGAAATGGAAACACATCTACCCTTCAAAATACACCTGCACAAACCTATACAACCGCACAGGTATATAATGTAGAGTTGATTGCTACAAACAGCAGCGGTTGTAAAGACACGGTTAACAAAAGTTTTGAAGTGTATCCCATTCCGGTAATAAATGCAAGCCCCAACATTCAGATTTGCAGGGGAACGCCAACCCAATTAAATGCAACCGGTGGAGTTTCTTATGCTTGGAGTCCTGCAACAGGCTTGAGTTGTACCAACTGCGACAATCCGATGGCATCGCCGGACTTTAATCAAAAATACCTGGTAACCGGTTCATCCATATATGGCTGCAGTAATGTTGATTCGCTGAATATAACCGTGATACAACCTTTTGTTATGGATAACAAAAGAGATGATACGATTTGTGTGGGCAGCTCGGTAAGGTTATTTGCATCGGGTGCCAACAGCTATGAATGGTCACCTTTTTCAGGTTTAAACAATATAACATCAGCACTACCTATTGCAAGTCCCCGTAAAACTACAACCTACCGGGTTGTGGGCAGCGATGCTTACGGATGTTTTAAAGATACTGGCTATATCACCATTAAAGTTTATCCCATTCCGCAAATAGATGCCGGTAAAGATATAACGATGAAAAACGGCTCAGCACCAATAACCATTACGCCAACCATTTCGCCGGATGTTACTAATACCTATTGGTTAACAGCCCCCGGAATTTTGTACAGCAATGCGCCATCGGTTACCGTGCAGCCAAAAGCTACAACCGAATATACTGTTGAAGCAAGAAACCCCGGTGGATGTAAAACAACCGACAGGGTAACTGTATTTGTGCTTTGCGATGGCGCCAATATTTTTATACCAAATACCTTTTCACCAAATGGCAGTGGCACAAATGATATTTTTTATCCGAGAGGCTCAGGTATTTTTAAAATAAAATTACTACGCATTTTTAACCGTTGGGGCGAAGTGGTTTTTGAGAAAATGAATTTTTCGCCAAACGATGCAACCGCAGGCTGGGACGGCACTGTAAAAGGTAAAATGGTAAACAGCGATGTGTTTGTTTATACCGCAGAAATACTTTGCGAAAACAATTCATCAATTATTTTAAACGGAAACGTTGCGCTTTTAAGATAAAAAAATTATTCAAAAATGAAAGAAGCCAAAATTAAATAATGCTGTCAGGGTGTCCCGATAATTATCGGGACAGGCTGACAACAAAAGAATTTCAATCTGTACCACATGAAAACAAATTTAAAACATACCATTTTTCAAACCGCAGTAATAATACTGTTATGCTCTGTATCTGCTACAGCACAGGATATACATTTCTCACAGTTTTTTGAAACGCCTTTACTGAGAAACCCTTCGCTTGCCGGTATTTTTAAAGGTGATGTACGGGCACAGATGGTTTACCGCAGCCAGTGGAATAATGTTACCGATGCTTACCGCACGGGATCATTTAATGTTGAATTTAAAAAACCAATTGGTAAAGGAGATGATTTTTTAACAATTGGCGGACAGGTTATGTATGATAAGGCCGGAACCATAGCACTTACATCTACTCACCTTTTACCGGTGTTAAATTACCAGAAGTCGTTAAGCGCCGATAGAAATATGTACCTGTCGCTTGGTTTTATGGGCGGACTTGTACAGCGAAAAATAGACCAAAGTAAAATGACAACGAACAGCCATTACAATGGAAATGAGTATGACCCCAATATGAGCAACGGTGAAAATTTTGGCAAAACATCTTACTCGTACCTGGATGCCAGCGTGGGCATGAGTTTTAATACACAGATAGGAGAAAATGAAAACAATAATATTTATGCAGGGCTGGCCTATCATCATTTTAATAAATCAAATAAAATTTCTTTTTACGGCAATATCGACCTGGAGATGAAACCAAAATGGATTGGCTCGCTGGGCATACGAATGAATGTGAGTGCAGAATCTTATTTTACTTTATACGGCGACTACAGCAAACAGGATACTTACCAGGAAACCGTAGCAGGCTTCCTTTACAGCTACCGGCTTGGAGACCCTGAAGATCCCAGGTATGTATTGCACGTTGGCAGTATGTTACGTTTAAAAGATGCATTGATACCTGTTGTAAAAATTGATGTGGGCCACATGGCTGTTTCTGTAAGTTATGATGTAAATACTTCTCAATTAAGAAATGCCAGTTACGGCCGTGGCGGATTTGAACTTTCCTTAGGCTATCAAAACTTCAATAATAAAGATAACAGTACAAGCAATGCGGTTAGGTGCCCAAAGTTTTAAATTGTATTTATTTAAAAAGATAAAACAAAAGAGGCTGTCTCAAAAGGTACATTTTTGTTTTTCCCACGGAGGCACGAAGCTCACAAAGCACTAATAATCAATTTAGCAATTTCCTTTGTGTACTTTGTGACTTGGTGGGAGACCTGTTTTGAGACAGCCTCATATTTCTGTTGAGATTGATGGGCAAATGTCAAAATCTTTTGTTGGTTGATTTAAAGAAACTTTTGAATACGGTTGGCTTATAAAAGCATTGATTGCTATTTGATAAGCAAATCTTTAAGTAATGCTCTTATTCTTTAACTCAATATAACTTTTCTTAATTCAGGTACAGCATATCTCACCTCTCATAAAATGAATGTTGGATTATTTCTCATTTCGCAAAATGCGAAATAATTTAAACCCCTTTGTATTTTTCTTCATGTACCCAATTAAGCCAGGAAAAGAATACCCAATAGCTTTTAATCCAGGAATGGATCAAATTTATTAAAATGTTGGTTATTCCCAACTTTTTAGTTACTGTTGTGGATAATAAGCAACATTAATGAAAAGATTTGATTTCTTCATCCCTGAATTTTCTATAATAATATCAGCCCTTCAGGTTTAAAAGCAAAATTTTAATCAACAAAAAATCTTCCGAACACTTATTGTCTCCTGACCAACAACCCAGCTTAACTATATTATTTTTTATTCTTTAATCCCCTCCATATACCTGATTATAGCACGCCTTATATCCGATCTTGAATCATTCAGATCAGTAAACACCGGGTAAACTTTTACAATATCCGGGTTATCCTTCGTTAAAAAATCCATATTGGCTTCTCCACCGGTCATTAAAAAATCGGTGATGGCAATTTTATAAACTTTGTTGGCATCTACCGGAATATTTTTTAAAGCCCAGCCATTGTTGTTGGTTATTGATGGTGAATATTGCAGAAAACCGCCACTACCCAAATTCTTTTTACCGGCATTTAATATTTTTATCAACAAGCTACCTTTCATATCTACTTCCAAAATACTGCCACCAAAAGGAAGGCTGCGTATTACATCGTATTGTGTTACTGGCATCTGCAAAATATCATCTACACGAATGGAACCTGAATTGATGATAACCGCATCTGCCGCAGGCGCAGCTTTCTCCATTGCCGCAACAATCAGTTTTGTAAAATTTGTTTGCCGGGTTCTGATATATGCTTCTCTCCCATCCAGCGGTTCGCCGGTTTGCATACAAACTTTGGTTGCATCAAAACCCAATGATGAATAACTGCTGTTGGCAATATTGGTCCATTTTTTTACAACAACATTTGTTGCTGAATCCAAAGCAATTTTTTCATTGATGTCCAGGATATCGGCCTTTACTTTTAAAGAATTATTCTTTTTATTCAGCCTCAGCTTAATTATATATGCCGACTTTGATCATTGGCGGACATGAGCACGAAAGGCATTATGCCAAAATAGGCAATGTGTATATTACCAAGGCCGATGCCAATGCAAAGTCGGCATATATAATTAAGCTGAGGCTGAATAAAAAGAATAATTCTTTAAAAGTAAAGGCCGATATCCTGGACATCAATGAAAAAATTGCTTTGGATTCAGCAACAAATGTTGTT
>JANOVD010000343.1:0-2924 GCA_031417255.1 Chitinophagaceae bacterium | reverse complement strand
AGCAAGCAGTAAAAGAGGTAAACCAACTTATGCATACGCCATCATTGGTGTATCATTGGTGTTGTTTTTATTTGGCATTGTTGGCTGGTTCTTTTTAAACCTGCGTAAAACCGGCGATTTTGTAAAGGAAAATATACAGGTGAATGTGTGGCTTAATCTGAATGCTCAAAAAAAGAAAATTGACAGCCTTAAAAACTACATCATGGCTATTCCGTATGCCAAAGACGTACAATATGTAACCAAGGAAATGGCCATTCAAAAATGGAATAAAGACAATGATACTACCTGGAAGCAATTCATTGATAACAACCCATTGCCTGAAAGTATTGACTTTTACGTAAAATCGGATTATGTGCAGAAGGACAGTATGGATGCCCTTTCGCTGGAATTACTATCACGGTATCCCGGGCTTATCACTGATGTTTATTATCCTACCGAAACAATAACCAAGGTTAGCGGCTATGTAAAAGCTGCCGCTTATATATTTTTATTTGCAGCTATCCTGTTAACCATACTGGTAGTTTTTTCGATAGATAACACCATCAGGCTGGCCATGTACAGTAACCGGTTTTTAATTAAGACCATGCAAATGGTTGGCGCCACCAGGTGGTTTATTGCCAAACCCATAAATATAAGGGCTATCATAAACGGGTTGATCGCATCGGGCATAGCCATTGCTGCAGTTTGGTTTACGGTATTACTGATTGAATATCTTATTCCCAGTTTTCAAAAATTACACGATAATACCAGTATGATCCTCTTATTTTTAGCAATTGTTATACTGGGCATCAGTATCACTTTAGTAAGCACCCATCGCTCGGTTATTAAATACCTGCGTATGAAATTGGATGATTTATATTAAATTGCGGCTTCAATTAAAATAAAATGAGCAAACAAGTAAAACAAAATAAGGCTGTAAGCAAGGCAAATCCTTTATTTGGAAAAGAAAATTATATGTGGATGCTGATAGGGCTGGCAGTTTTGGCCCTGGGCTTCTTTTTAATGGCAGGAGGTAAAAGCAACAATCCAAAAGATTTTAATGTTGATGAAGTGTACAGTACCACCCGTATTACCATTGCCCCCATGCTGATCATTGCCGGTTTTATCATTGAGATATTTGCCATTATGAAAAAATCGAAAGCCAATTAAAAATTATAAATTATAAATTATTAATTATTTGCGGAGTTAAAGCTTCGCTTTTTTTATTTTAAACAATTTACATGAATACCGTACAAAGTATCATTGTAGGCATTGTAGAAGGGTTAACAGAATTCATCCCCGTTTCTTCTACCGGGCATATGATTATTACTGAAAAAATATTGAATATTCCCGAAGATGATTTTAGCAAAGTATTTACCATTGCCATTCAGCTGGGGGCAATTTTAGCTGTGGTTGTTTTATATTGGAAGAAATTTTTTGACTTTAAGAATTGGCAATTCTATTTAAAAATTGCTGTGGGTGTTATACCGGCGCTGATGCTTGGGTATTTATTTTCTGATAAAATAGATGCCATGCTGGAGAGTTCTACAACTGTTGCCATTTCGCTTTTAGCTGGTGGTATCATTTTATTATTTATAGATAATGTTTTTAAAAACCCGCAGGTAGATAAAGAAGAAGATGTTTCTTTTTTTAAGGCCATCATGGTCGGTATCTGGCAATGCATTGCCATGATACCCGGCATAAGCCGCAGTGCTGCTTCAATCATTGGTGGTATGCAGCAAAAATTAACACGCAGTGCTGCCGCTGAATTTTCATTCTTCCTTGCCGTACCAACCATGCTGGCAGCAACCGGTTATAAATTATATAACTATTACCAGGACTACGGCGGGTTTACATCAAACGAAATAAAACAACTGGCCATTGGCAATGTAGTAGCATTTGTTGTTGCATTAATTGCCATTAAATTTTTTATAGGGTTTTTAAAAAAGCATGGCTTTAAAATTTGGGGCTATTACCGCATTGTTGTTGGCATTGCGCTGCTTATATTGATCTATACCGGGTATATCAAATCTTAATATACCCAATGCAGGGTATTTGATTTGAGAAGTAGTTTAAGTAATTATGCATTACTTAAACCAAACTGAAATGAAAGATTTTAAACTATTACTGCTTATCGCAATTATTGCCACCGGTATTACCGCTTGCAACCAAAACTATGGCAAAGAATATAAATTAGACAGTAAACACAATGTGTATTACAAAGGCGAAGGTGTTGATGAAGCACTTGCAAAAAAATTGGCCAACTATTTAAAGGAACAGGAATATTTTCAGGATTCCATAAATTCTACCGTACAGATTGTAAAAGTAAAAGACACTTTTAATTTAAATTTTGTTGTGGATGCTACCAAGATCACTGCCGGTTATGAAGCCAACTTTTTATTGTTTGGTGCTTTTATTTCTGAAAGTGTTTTTAATAAAGCACCGGTTACCATTCAATTAACCAATAATAAATTAGAGCCATTTAAAAATCTTGGATATGCAAAGCCTGTTTCGGAAGCTGATAATTAAGGCCAAGCTAACTGCTCATACATTCAATCCAGGAACCCCCCGATCTAATCGGGGGGTTGTTTTTTTGCAGGTATTAGCCTGATATTTGTTATTTTCATTCTTCCTTAAATAAAAACCATGCAAACTGCTTCCAAAAAAGTTATCAATGGCTGGGCCATGTACGACTGGGCAAACTCGGTTTACAACCTGGTGATTACTACTACATTTTTTCCTGCTTATTATGCTGCTGTGACTTCGCTTAAAAATTTTCCGGATGGCGTTACATTTTTAGGCCGCCACTTTATAAATACCGAGTTGAAGGATTATGTACTGGCATTTGGTTTTCTGATAATAGCATTGCTTTCACCCATCTTATCTTCCATTGCAGATTATAAAGGCAACAAAAAGAATTTTATGCGTTTCTTCTGTTATTTGGG
>JANOVD010000342.1:0-1861 GCA_031417255.1 Chitinophagaceae bacterium | reverse complement strand
AGATCCAGCACCCGCGACAGCGGGATGGCGCGACGGACCGCACGATAGTCAATGGCGCGATAAATCAGGGCGCGATCTTTGTTGGCGTGCCGATCATGGAGAGTCATGCGTTCGGCCCCTTGACGTTACCCACATTTCTTGTTGATTTTTTTGGGGCGGCATTCTGTATGTCGTTTGTTGTCAAGGACTTTGCGCTTTGTAATTCTTACATGTGTATAATGGGTCAATCCGGTCCAGGAGGACCGGTGTGACTTTGTCGATTTGCCAGGATTGCATTCGCGACACAAATGCAGTTTAGCACGGAGGTGCATGGCATGTCCTGTCCTGAGATTTCAACATGGGCCACAGAAATGTTTGGAACGTGTGAATTGGGAGATAAGCGAAGACCACAGCGGCTGATCAAGATCGCAGAAAAGATCGCCGCCAATCCCTCGGCCAGTTTTCCCGAGCAGATGGATAGCTGGGGTGATCTGAAAGCGGTCTACAGACTTTTCGCTGCAATGAAGGTAACATTTGCTGCCGTCGCCAGACCTCACTGGAATCACACGCGTGCTCAGGCCAAAGGACGAACGCTCGTCATCTGCGACACCACGGAGATTGACTTCGGATGCAACCGGCAGATCGAGGGAGCCAAACCCACAGGAAACGGCTCGGGACGCGGATTTCTGCTGCACAACGCACTGATGGTGGACGCGACGACGGAGGCTGTTCTGGGGATTGCCGGACAAGCTGTTCACTATCGTCCGGAAGTTCCGAAATCGAAGAAGAAAAAGAAGGAAACACGTACGCAGAGTCTGGCGAGGAAACGGGAATCGGACCTTTGGGGCCAGGTGATCGATGAGGTCGGTGTTCCGGCGGACGGCGTTGAATATGTCTACGTGTGTGATCGCGGTGCCGACAGCTTCGAAGTATTCGTGCATCTCAAGCAGCAGAAAAGCCAATGGGTCATACGAGCACGCGATCTGAATCGTCGTCTGACAACCATGGACGACCAGACTATGCCGCTGTCGGAATTTCTGGATCACATGGAGCTGCGTGGCACGTATGAACTTCATTTGCGAGCCCGCCCGAATCAGCCAGCGCGTATTGCAAAGATCGAAGTGTCTTGTGGCCGTGTGTTCATGCCGCTTCCAAAACGCAAAAGTCCATGGTTGAAGTCTCAGTCCCCGGGTCCGATTGCCATGAACGTTGTCCACGTTCGTGAAGTGGACGCCCCCGAGGATGTCGAAGCGATCGAGTGGATTCTGTACACATCGCTTCCAGTCGAAACGTTTGCGCAAGCCTGGCTGGTGATCGAATATTACGAAGCGCGTTGGCTGGTGGAAGAATTTCACAAGGCTCTGAAGTCTGGCACGAGCGTGAAGAAACGGCAGTTGAAAGACACGTTGCGTCTGGAACCGATGGTGGCTCTGATGTCTGTGGTGGCTGTGCGATTGTTGAAGCTGAAAACTTTGGCAAAAACCGAACCAAACCGTCCGGCTCGGACAGTGGTGCCGATGCTGTGGCTGTACATGCTGAAAGCCGTTCGGAAGAATTTGAGTCGAGTCCATGATCTGACAATCTATGAATTCTATCGCGAGGTGGCAAAGCTTGGTGGATTCCTTGGTCGCAAGTCAGATGGTGAGCCTGGCTGGATCACCATCTGGCGCGGCTGGGAAAAGCTCAATACTCTGGTGCAGGGCGCGGAATTGGCTCTCCAATTCAAGGGAATGAAATGTGGGTAACGTCAAGGCGTAAAGCCGGGTGGGGGCCGCTGTGTTTCCAATACTTGATTCATCTGCAACATGTTTTCAAAAGCAAGCAGAGCTGACTGGCACCCGCTTCCTGCAACTGTTTCCAGGAGATTCTCTTCACTTTTTGC
>JANOVD010000341.1:0-1821 GCA_031417255.1 Chitinophagaceae bacterium | reverse complement strand
TGCAGGCCATGGTACGTATGACCAGACCTTCGGTGAGGGATTTGTGGTAACGAAAGAATCGTTGCTTAACGATGAGGGAAAGACGACCTATCTGTCGCACAACCGCCTTCGTTCCATCATCAACAACATTCCTGCCGAGCATATATTTTTAGGCATGGATGTATGCTTTGGTGGAACATTTGATCAGGCGCTGGCTTCTTCCCGCGGAGGAGAAGAAGAAGTGTACAAGGAACAGAATCAGGCGGAGTTCCTTACGCGCAAACTTACCTACAAGACAAGAAGATTTCTTACCTCTGGTGGCAAGACGTATGTATCCGATGGAATCCCGGGTAAACATTCACCCTTTGCAAAGAGTTTTATCGAAGCGCTGCGTTCACACGGTGGCAAAGATGGAATGCTGACCTTGCCTGAACTATTTACATTTGTGGAGCGATTGAAAATTCCCCCACGTCTTGGAGAGTTTGGCGACAATGCACCGGGCAGTGATTTTATTTTTGTTGCGAGATAGTTTTTTTCTAAATATTTGTAAAAAGGCGAGTGACAAAATCTCTCGCCTTTTCTTTTTAATTCAAAATCCTACGGTTAATTGAGACAAACTATAGGTATAATTTTTATAACTTGAATTCTCTAATATAGATTTATGAAACTCGGTTTCATTTTAATATTTCTGTTTTCGGTTTCGAATTCAATAGCTCAAAACGGCAATTATTCGCTCTCCCATTTTAGCCCTGCACAGGAAAGATCAGATTATTTAAGTTTTGATCTGGAACAGGACGAGCGGGGCATCATTTACATGGCAGGTAAGGAAGGTGTGGAAGAATTTGATGGAAGAAGATGGCGCCTCATACGCACACCGGGCGTTGCCTACACGCTGGCGAAGACAAAGAGCAGCATTGTAGTGGGTGGACTTGCCGGATATGGTCAGGTGATTGAGGATCCGAAAAAAGGATGGGCTTATCAAGTCTTGTCCCAAGAGGTTCAGGCTAAAAATATTTTTGCCAGCCTTGCGCTGAAGGATTCCGTGTATTTAATTAATGATAGTCACCTATTCATTGTATCAGCAACCAGCCCAGGTAACGCAACCGTGATTAATGCACCCGATGGCATCGAGCTATCCGGAATATTTGAGCTCATGAGTAAGGTATATATCGCCACGATTGACAGTGGATTGTTTGTTTTAGAGAACAAAAAATTTGTCCCGTCAACTCCCCCAATAGCCGATAAACAAATTCTATTTATCGAAAGACTTGGCATCACAGAAAACTATCTTATCGGGACAGCCTCAAACCGGCTCTTCCAATATACAGGTGATAAAGGATTGTCCGAGATCAAAATAAAAGATCAGGCGTATTTAAACAGTCACGTGGTGTCGGCTGGAGTTTGGATAAACGAGCAAGTGATAGCAATCGGTACCCTAAGGGGAGGAGTGATGTTTATCAATCTGAATACAGACGTTACAGAAGAAATTATTGACTATGACACGGGGCTTCCAGATAATGAGGTATTCGCTCTGCTTTGTGATAAGCGTCAGGGCATTTGGGTAGCGCATAGTTATGGCTATACTCGTATAGCCACAAATATTCCGTTCCGTTCCTTCTCTCATTACAAAGGCCTAAGTGGTAAACTCCTGACTGTGCAATCCATTAATGGAAAACTTTATGCAGGTAGCTCAGTAGGGCTTTTCATACTTACGCAGCAAGAGGTATATGACGATGAAGTCTATTATGTAACTCAGAAAAGTAAAGGAGCAACACACACACAAGCGACACAAGTACTGGTTGAGCAAACTATGCCCGAAGAAAGGCTACGTGCTAAAAGAGG
>JANOVD010000340.1:0-2294 GCA_031417255.1 Chitinophagaceae bacterium | reverse complement strand
GCTTGAGCAGCGTGTCGATGTGCCGCTCCCGGGGCGCCCGTTCCCCCGTCTCGCGATCGGCCGCGAGCAGTTGGTAGCCCGCGCCGTGAGCGGCGATCGCCTCGAGCGCGGCCGCGGGCAGCGCCGCGCGCCCGAGATTCGTGTGGAGGACGACGCCCGTCGCGTTGACGACGCGGACGAGGCCCGGGTCGCGGCGCCTCGCGATGCGCTTCTTGGCCGCCCCGAGGACCGCGCTCGCGAGCGACGCCCGCTCGAAGCCGACCGGGCCCATCTCACCGGACAGCACCTTGGCTCGAACGTCGGCGAGCGCCAACCGCGCCTCCTCGGTCCACTCGGCATCCGGGGCGTACGTCCGATCGCCCTCGCTCCGCGCCGCGAGGATCTCGTTCACCGGAGGGAGGCGACGGAGCAACTCGGCAGGTGTCGGAACGGCCATCGCGTCATCGTAGCGTCGGTCGAACTTCGTACGGAAGTGTCTGAGAGCGTGTGAATAAATCGAAAGTTGGTCTTTCGATCCAGTCACTCTCCGGGGGATCCTACGTGGATGAACCAGGACGCGCTCTTCCCCGGCTCTGAACCCACGCCCAAATCGGAGTCCAAGCCGCCTCCCGGGGGCCGCCCTCGCTTTCAGGCCCCGGTGCGTACGCAAGGGGAATGGGTGTCTGGGGATCTCGACTCTCTCGTCGGCGCCGAGCACCGCGTTCGCCTCGTTTGGGCCTTCGTGGAGAGCCTCGACCTCCAACCCTTCTACGGCCGCATCCGCTCGGTCGAGAACGCGGCGGGGCGACCGCCGATCGACCCCGCGATCCTGATGGCGCTGTGGCTGTACGCGACGGCCGAGGGCGTCGGGAGCGCCCGGGCTCTTGCGAAGCTCTGCACTGCTCACGACGCCTACCGCTGGATCTGCGGTGGCGTCCCGGTCAACCACCACACGATCTCGGACTTCCGGACGGCGCACGGCGACCGGCTCGACGTGCTGTTGACGCAGAGCGTGGCGGCCTTGATGGACGAGGGGATCGTCGACTTGGAGCGCGTGTCGCAGGACGGGATCAAAGTGCGGGCGAGCGCGGGGACGGGCTCGTTCCGCGGCAAGGAGAAGCTCGAGGAGTGCCATCGCCAGGCGAAGGAACAGGTCGATGCGTTGAAGCGAGAGCTCTTGGAGGACCCCGGCGCGACGACGGTGCGGCAGGCGGCTGCGAGAGCGCGAGCGGCGCGGGAGCGCGAGGAACGCGTCAGGCGGGCGATCGGGGCGCGCGATGAGATCGAGGAGACGAAGAGGAAGTACGAGAAGAAGAAGGCCGAGGAACCGTCGAAGGAAGCGCAGACAAAGGCGGGCGACAAGGGCGACAAGAAGATGGTGCGCGCATCGACGACGGACCCGGATGCGCACGTGATGAAGCACGGGGACGGCGGATATCGCCCCTCGTTCAACGCGCAGCTCGCGGCCGATACCAAGACCCAGATTCTGGTGGGCGTGCACATCGACAATCGAGGCAACGACTTCCGGCGCCTCGGCCCCATGCTCGACCAGATCGACGAGCGGTTCGGCAGGCGCCCCAAGCAGGCGCTCGTGGACGGCGGATACGTTAGCAAGCCGGAGATCGAGGCGGTGACGGACAGCGGGACCGAGGTGTACGCGCCGACGCGGGTGCAGAAGACGACGAAGAATCCCGAGGTCGCGAATCCGCACGTCGCGCGCTCTGACGACGGCCCGGGCGTGGGCGCGTGGCGGGTCCGGATGGGGACCGACGAGGCGAAGTCGATCTACAAGGAACGGGCATCGACATCGGAGTGCGTGAACGCGCTGGCCAGGAACCGGGGGCTGCGGCAGTTCAGCGTGCGGGGCATCGAGAAGGTGAGAGCGGTGATGCTGTGGTTCGCGCTGGCGCACAACCTGCTACGGGCGGCGTCGCTGAGAGCATGCACCCCGGCAGTCGCCTGAAGAAATGAGGGCGCGAGAAGGCGCCTGAACGGTCGCGAGACCTCACCGAACGAAGCCCGCCGACATCAGAATGGTCGGTTGATCGATCTCGCGAACGAAGCGGCTCAGGTCGAAATCAAAGGCGCGGGGGCCGCACGGAGGGACTACGTTGCTCACCGGGCGGCGAAGGAGATTCCTTCACGCGCTCTGACACTTCCGTACGAAGTTCGTTGAATCGCGGGCGTGTCAGGGGACGGTGAGGAGGCGGCGGAGGAGGGCGCGGACGGAGACGGCGAGACGAGAGACGCCGACGGGGTCGACCTTGTCGAAGCTGTCAGAATCGGTGTTCATCGTGCCGTAGTCGCTGGCCCAG
>JANOVD010000339.1:0-4130 GCA_031417255.1 Chitinophagaceae bacterium | reverse complement strand
TGCATCCGGGATAAAGCCGCCGGGACTTACAGACAGGCGCATGGCCGGAACTGGAGAACCTGTACTGGTTGAGTATGCACAGGTAGGTAAAACCGTTCGTAGGTGCGCCAGAACGTACAACCTGCATAGAGGCAGAATCTTCAAGCGGAGCACCCGTAAGAAGTAATAGGCCTTCACAAACCAGCTACAGGGACGGATGTACCCGTAGTAGTGTTGATAGCCTTCGAAAGTTGGCAGTAGCGAAGGGGTACACAAGATGCAAAAATTGGTAAACACAAAACAACCGCAAGGGATGATTAAACTGTTTAACCTAACAATCGTTAAGCGCAAGTTTATTGATTGGTCGAGGCATCTTGAAGAGCCGTATGAATCGAGAGGTTCAAGTACGGTTCTGTGAGGAGCAGGGGGTGAAATTCCCCTTGCTTACTCGACTGCCCGCAGTTATTTATCAACGGAAAAATTTATGCCGAAATCCATTTCTTTCAACTTTGTCAGCTCTTCAGCATAACTTTCTTTTTGTCCGTCATCCAAATAAAGCATAAATCTAACTCCATTAAGATAAAATTGCAAAGTTTGAATATGGCTATTAATCTTTTCCAGTGCCTTTATATCGAAGATAAAGTTCCTCAGTTCGTAACCTTTACTCGTTTTAAATTCTTTACGACCTTTTAAATCATCTCTTCGGATTTCAGGAATTGATAACGACTCAGAATAATATGAATGAATAATGGTATTTCTAAGTTCAATTAATTGCAAACTCTTCTTAAATATTTCAATAACAAAACTAAAGGTCGTTTCAGAAATACTTCTTTCTTCATCAAACCATTTAAATGTATAACTTCCGTGTCTTTGTTTTTGTGTATGGAAAAAATCGATAAAGCACGCTCTGCAACTTTCTACTATATCTCTCGCCCCCATATTGTTCATAATGATTTTCAATAATCGGTCTTGATGAAAGTCAAATAATTCGTTTTGCTCATCATCTTCTTCTTCATAATATTCATATGAAATTCTGACAATTGCAATTGTTAACATTCTAAATTCCTGTACCGTATCTTCGAAGAGAAAATTAAATTCACTATATGACTTATACAAGTCATAGTGTTTGATAATATTTTCGTAATCTTCTGGCATCCTACTATGATTGAGCTGTTCAGTATAATTGCGGACAACTCTTAAATATACACAACTTCTTTTTCAAAAAAGAACTGATACTCATTTGAATTTTGAACAAAATAATTTCGCAAAACACAATTAAAGCCCAATAAAGATTTACAGTACAAGAGTGCTCCGATAGCTATCGGAGCCAATGAAGCCAAATAGCATTCCAAATGTCGGGTCCAAAAAAATAAAAAACATTCTTTCAGTTTACCGTTTCTCGATAGTTCGACTCCGCTCACTACTCTCGAAACTATCATTGTGCATTCTTCGACTTCGCTCAGAATCTTCCCACAATTTTAAAATTAACCAACCTTGGTGTTAACCTGTTTGGTATGGCGTAAGTATTGCTGGCAAAATCTTTTATCAATTGAAAAGAGATGGTATTGCGGCGGTCAATTAAATTAAATACTTCGAAACTGGCCCAGATGTTTTGAAAACTGCGGAAGGGGCTGTGGCTGCGGCGCTTACTTTTTTCGCTGAGCAGTTGTGCGCTGAAACCTACATCTACCCGTATGTACGGCTCAATGATGAGTGCATTGCGGTACTTTACACTGTTGGGTATATTATAACTCATGTTGCTGCCATACAACAGGTTTAAATGAAACTTAAAATTTTTGTTGGTGGTAAGGTAGTCTTCTAAATACAGGCCGGCGGTTATTAAACGATCGGTGGGGCGGCGCACAAAACCTACATTATTTTTTATACTGTCAACCGCTACCTGGTCGGTGCTTTGTGCAGTGATAATTTCGCCGGCTGCATTTTTATACTGGTGATAAAAATCATTATCTAAATCTTCTTTGGTTTGCATAATGCCGATGCTTAACCAGCTCTCGGCATCTTTTACCAGCTCGGCAAAAAGCCGGGCCTCAAAACCGGCGGCATAAGCTTTGGCATGGTTGTTACCGGCATAGCGGATCTTTACATTGTCAATATCATACACATCAACACTGCTCATGCTTTTATAATAAGCTTCGGTTGCCAGCCTGAACGGGCGGCCGCCAAGGCCTTTAAAATTATAATCCATACCGGCCACAAACTGGTAACTCTTTTGTGCTTTTACCTGTGTGTTCAATGTGCCATCATATTTACGCAGCTCACGGTAAAACGGTGGCTGGTGGTATGCACCGGCTGCCAGTTTTAAAACCACATCTTTTTTCCAGTTGGGTTTAAAGCTAACCTGCATGCGTGGGCTTATTAAAATTTCTTTGTTTAGCGAATTGTAATTGTAGCGAACACCGGCCTGCAGGGTAATGTTGTTGCTTTTACCAAGGCGTATATTATCCTGCACATACCCGCTGTATTTTTGAATACTGAGATCGGCTGTGGAGTTTATTGATTTAAATAAATTGAGTTGTGCCGGGTTGTGCGGTAGTGAATAACCGGCGCTGTCCTGGTATTCCCATTCTTTAAGCCTGTCGGTAATATTGGTTTGCTCAATGCTGTTGCCAAACTGAATAAAATGTTTACCGGTGGTGTAACTGCCCTTAAGACTGGCATTGTACACATTAATGTTTAGTTGGTTGCGGCCATAATTTTGGTAATAACCTGCACCCAGCGGATTTACAATTTGGCCATAAGTGCTGCTGGTTTGGTCAAAATCGCGGTCGCCAAATAAATAGCTGCCGGCAATATCAAAATTTTCGTTTTCTTTATTCTGAAAGCGGCTTACCATCCACTTTAGTTTTAATTTTTTATTGGGTGTGTGCAAAACACTCAGGCCAAGCAGGTTTGTTTTGTAGCCGTCTCTTTCCTGTCCTTCAAAAATAATATCGAGGCCGAGGTTTGCGGTAAAGAAAGGAGAGAAGACCGAAGTTGTTTTTTCGACCGACTCGGGAAATAAAGTAAATTTTGTAACGGAGTACGTGCCTAAAAATTCGAGCTGTAGTTTTTCGCTGAGCTTGTAGGTGATGAATGCCTGCACATCGGATGACGCAGGAATATAAGAGCCTGTTGTTTCCTGGCTTTTTAATAAATTTTTATTGCTGCGGTTGCGAATGCCAAGCTGGTAACTGACTTTCCCTTTCCGGGCAGCGCCTTCAATGTGCAAACCCTGCTCCAGCAAACTTATATAGGCCGAGCCGCCAAATTTTGTTGGCCTGTTATATTGAATATCCAGCACGCTGCTCATCTTATCGCCATACTTTGCCTGGAAACCGCCGGTATAAAAATTTACATTTTTTGCAAGCTCAGGATTTATAAAACTAAGTCCTTCCTGTTGCCCGCTGCGAACAAGGTAAGGGCGAAAAATTTCAAAGTCGTTGATGTAAATTAAATTTTCATCGTAATTGCCGCCACGTACACTGTATTGCGATGTGAGTTCGTTATTGCTGCCCACCAGAATTTTTATCATCCCTTCTACACCGCCGGTTGTGCTGGGCAATATGATGGCAGTTTTTGGATTTATTTTGGTGAGGCCTGTTTCGGTGCGTTCCTTATCATCGGTTACCACAACGGTTTGCAGGGTTTTGCTGCCCCGTTCCATTTGCACGGTTATCTTTTCTTCTTCAGCATCGCTCAGGTAAAAATTATTTTGTACTTCATTGTAACCGGTAAAGGTAAATACCAAAGCAAATGAGCGGCCGGCGGGTACCTGTATCCTGAAATAACCACTGTCGTCGGTACTCAGCCCGGTTGTTTTACCTAAAATTATTACCGATACTTTTGATAATGGTTTTTCATTTTCGTCGATGGCTCTGCCGCTGATCCATGCAGATTTGTTTTGAGAAAAAGATGACAGTGTGCCCAGCAGTAAAAGAATGGTAATGGCAATTCTCATTATATGAAGATATATATTTTCTATGTTCTACAATACTCTTAGTTAAGTAAGATTGTCAGGGTGAGGCACTCATAAAAAAAGTTTAAGCTCTTTGCAAATGACAATAAGAAAATTTTTTCTCAGCTTCGCTGTGAAAAAAGGCTTGCCACAAAGGCTCGAAGGCACGAAGTAGAAAAATGCTTCGCATTTTCCT
>JANOVD010000338.1:0-11577 GCA_031417255.1 Chitinophagaceae bacterium | reverse complement strand
GAAACCCCGATGTTTGCAGGTTGTGTCTCAGCGGGGTTTTCGCCAACAGTTACATTGTTTTGAAAAAAATCTTTCTGCGAAACCCCGATGTTTGCAGGTTGTGTCTCAGCGGGGTTTTCGCCAATGTAGGGAGCAATATTTACCTGCTGTTGCTTAATAAAATGCTTAATACTTCATCCGGAGTCATAACAGGGATTTCGCTAAGCTTAAAATCTTTTGTGTTTCTTGTTATAATTTTATCAATGCTGGTGTTACTTAAAGCACTATAATATTGAATAGCATCTTCAAAATCTTTAAATTCACTTTTAAGTGCATTTGCTAAAAGTTTATCACTTAAATCTATTACTTCGGTCATTTCCGAAAGTTGGGTTAACAGTTTAATTGTTTCCTTATGAGTAGTGTGCTGCTTTAGTATGTAATAAATATTATTATAAGAAATTGCCGAAATAAATATTTTTATCTTTTTATTTAAAGAAAGTGTAAATAGTTTTCCTGCACTTACAGAAAATGGCTGGCGGTCTGCTAAAAAATCAATCAGCACATTGGTATCTATAAACAGTACCATTATTTTAAATATTTTTTCGTTAAAGCGTTTTCTAATTCCTTTTTATAATCAAAGTTGTCAGGTAATTTAATAACCCCCATCATTTTCCTTACCCTTGGCGAAATTTCATCTGCATTAAACTGCTTTTTCGATAAGGATTTTAAATAGTTTTCTACTACCGACGACAGGCTTTTCCCAGATTTTTGAGCATAATCCTTTGCAGAACGAATAACCGTGTCGTCAATTGTTAAAGTTAATTTAGTAGTCATAACACGTGTTTAATTTAAATAAAGATACGTATTTATTTACGTAAGCAAGCATAAGGAAGGAAAAGGTTTTTTCAGGACAATAAAACTTCAGCCGGAATACTAAGTTCCTGATGAAACACTGAATAATTTTTCGTAACAAAACGCAATGTTCTTTCCGCCTTCCCCGCAAAATCAGTATTGTTTGTTATTAGCCGGTAAGGCGGAAAGGCGTTTTTCGCCTGCGGCGGATTTAGTTTAATACAAACCTCCTTATCGGTATTACGCCTTTCCTGATGTTTTTTTATCAAATCAACAAATAACCAACGGTTTTTATAATAAAAACCCCGATTTAACGTATTAATGTAGATAAATTCTTACATAGATGTAGGAATTCCTGTATCCTATAGAAAAAATATCCAGATGATAAAATCTTTATTCATTACTTCAGTATTAATTATCTCTGCCATTCAGCTTATTGCACAGCAAAAGCAATATTATCATGGCCTGTTATCGCAGCCACGGGGCAGTTTCATAAATTCAACTGCTCAGGTATCAAAACCCGGCAATGAAACCGGTGTTGAATTTACAGGTTTTAGCGGTACAGGTGCCAATATAAATGTTGTTTATCACAGGATAGACTGGACCATTGATCCCCGCACACCAACAAATGTAATTACCGGTACGGTGGTTACTTATTTTAAAACAATAGTGAGTAATGTTTCTACTATTACCCTGGACCTGCACGCAAATTTTAATAACGGTTCGCTGGTAATAACCCATCAGGGTACAACATGCTCCAAATCATTTTCGGGTAATATTGTTACCATAACACTCACTTCTACAATTGTTGCCAGCAATACGCTTGACTCGATGGTGATCAATTATTCCGGTGTACCACCCGGGGCTGCAGGTGCTGCCCAGGGATACCAAAAAGCAGGTACTGCACCCAACCAATATACAGGCTCGCTTTCAGAATCATTTGAAGACAGGGATTGGTGGCCCTGCAAGGCCGATATGCAGGATAAGATAGATTCTATGGACATTAATGTTACCGTACCCTGGAATAATAATGCAAACGGAGATACTTTTTGGGTAGCCACTACTGGCAGGCTTTATGATTCTACCATTAACGTGCCGGGCCTAAGCCGGACATTCAAATTCAGTACCCGTTACCCCATCGCTTCATACCTTGTTGCCGTATCGGTTGCCAAATTTACACGTTATCACCGCAGTGTAGTTATCAATGGTACTACGGTACCCGTAGTATATTATATTTTAAGGAATACAACCAACCATGCAACAAAAACTGCTGCAATGGATAAAATAAACCCTGCACTGGATTCTTTCAGCAGGAAATTTGGAGATTACCCGTTTAAACTGGAAAAACATGGATTTTATGATGGGCTTGTAGGTGCAGGGGGAATGGAGCACCAAACCTTTTCGGCAATGGCGAGCAGCCAAATGTCAAATTTACCTACACTTATCCATGAAATGGCGCACCAGTGGTTTGGTGATAATGTAACTTTTGCCACCTGGAATGATCTTTGGCTGGCAGAAGGCCCGGCAAGATATGGAGAGGCATTGGCTGCAGAAATAGTTCCTGCTTTGGGATATACTGCTGCCCAGGTGCACACCATGAGAACAACTTTAAAATCGAATGCATTGGCATTAACTGCACAAAGCGCCTGGATACCTAACTCCAGTATGGGTTCATCGGCATTGATATGGTCTTCCAATTATGGCAGCACAATATATGAAAGGGGGGGCATGGTTATTTCGATGTTAAGAGCCTTGAGTGGTAATACCAAATTTTACGAGGCAATGACCAATTATCAAAATGCATTAGCGGGAAAATCTGCCACAACAGATTCATTAAAAAATCATTTCAATGCCGTACTGGGAACAGATATTTCAGAATTCTTCAATGACTATGTTGGCGGTTCGGGCCCGGGTGCAGCTGCTGTGGGCGGAATCGGCAACCCCATTAATAATATGGTATGGAATACACCAGCCAGCAATAAATTGGTGATTAAACTCAGCAGCCAGACGAAGACTGCAGGCAACAATGTGGCTTATTTTAACGGCCCTGTTGTAATGCATTTTACCAATGCGGCTTCGGGCTGGACGGCAGATACCACAATAACCGTGTATGACTGGGGTAGCGGCAACCTTTCTTATGCAGGTAATGGTTTAAGTGATCCCATTCCCGGAAATGCCTTGAATTATAACCTTTCATTTACACCAACAAATGCATTTTATGATGACAGTGCAAGGACAATGACTACCGGAACGATGACAAAGGATGTAAGCTTCATAGGTTATACCTGGAACGGTGCCACCAGTTCATCATGGAATACTTCGGGTAACTGGGCCAGTTGCTGTGGTGTTCCGCCAGATGGGGCACAGGTAACCATTGCTACAACTGTAAATCAACCGGTATTACCCGGTATCATTACAGTTGGCGGGCTTATATTAAATGCCGGCACCACATTAAATATCGGAAACAATACATTGGTTATTAACGGAGCCGTAACGGGTACAGGTACCCTTACAGGATCGGCAACCTCAAACATCACCATTACTGATGCTGCAGGTACACTTAATTTTAATCAGACTTCGGCGGCTACCCGTTCTCTCAATAATATTACCATCAACAGCGGCGGCAGTGCTAAACTGGGCAATGCTGCAGATGTTTACGGAACAATAACCCTCACCGGGGCAAGCCTTGATTGTAATGCACAAAACCTCACATTAAAATCAACTGCTACCGGCACGGCACGTATTGCCAACCTTACAGGCAGTACACTTAGCGGCGCTACCAATGTTACAGCAGAACGCTATATAGCCAATCCACAAAGGTCATGGCATTTATTAAGTGCACAGGCGGTAACAGGTTCTCAAACCATTTTCAATTCATGGCAGGAGAGTGGTGCTGTTGTTGCCAATAAAGGTACATGGCTCACTTCCGGAACTCCTTCATTACCTGGTTTTGATGATACATCTGTTAACGGGCCATCTATATTAATGCACGATCAAACCGTTCCTTCGTGGACAACCCTGTTGTTTGCCAACAGCAATGCTACTGCACTATCGGCCCGCCAGGGTTATTTGCTTTTTGTACGTGGAGACAGGACCTGTACGCAGGCAAATGCGCTGGTTACCTCTACGGTATTAAAAGCAAATGGCCTGTTAACACAAGGTGCGCCGGCCCCGGTAACGGTTTCTTCTACAGGAAGCGGACGTACACTGGTGGGCAATCCTTATGCATCGCCTATTGATATGGAAACAATATTTACAGGAACTGCCAATCTAGATCAGAACATGTACGTATGGGATCCTGCGCTTACGGGTAATTACGGTGTTGGTATATTCATGAACATTATGCGTAATGGCGTTAATACCTACGACCATACACCGGTTGTTTTAGGCGGCACTACGAGTGATCCAACGTTGCGCTTTATCCATTCGGGCCAGGCATTCTTCCTGAAAGCCACCACTGCAGATGCCAGTGTTGTGTTTACCGAAGCCGTAAAAACAGCTTCTGCTACAACAGTGTATAATCCGATTATAGCCATTCCAGGCGACCAACAGATCATTGCCAACCTCATGATCGTTCAGCCAGGCAATATAGCCTCACTGGCTGATGGTATACGTGTACGTTATGATTCTACTTACTCCGCTTCCTTAACAGATGATATAGAGAAGATGGACAATTTTGCAGAGAACATTTCATCGTACCGCAATGGTAAAAAACTGATAGTGGAGCAAAGGCCTATGATCGTTTCAAAAGATACTATCTTCCTGCGCATGACCAATACAGGTATCAAAAACTACAGGTTCCAGATAGGTACTGTTAATTTTGTACAAACCAATGCAACAGCTTATTTGCAGGATTCTTTCCTGAACACTTCTACCAGCCTGAATATTAACGGTGCAGTCAACTATGTTGATTTCAGCGTTACAGCCGATCCGGCATCAGCCAATCCCGACAGGTTCCGTATCATATTTGCATTAAACCCCCCATTGCCGTCAACCATCACCAGCGTAAAAGCAGCACAGAAAGGTGCAAATATTGAAGTAGAGTGGAAAGCCAGCAACCAGTATAACATGAAGGAATATGAGATTGAAAAATCAACCAACGGTGTAAACTTTACCATGGTTAATACACAGGCAGCAGTTGGTACCAATGGCAGCGATGCCACCTACAACTGGCTTGATGTGAACCCTGTTATTGGAAGCAATTACTACCGCATTCGCAGCATTGGCATCAGCGGCGATATTAAAATAAGCCAGGTGGTTATAGTTAAGATGGGCAAGGGTAACCCGGCCATTACAGTATATCCAATTCCGGTAATAAACCGTACCATTGGCGTACAGTTTACCGATATGGAAAAAGGTATTTACCGCCTGCGGCTTGTGAATATGCGGGGGCAGCTTGTATTCACGCAAACATTAAATCATACCGGTGGCAATGCCACGCAAACCATACAGATTGGTTATGCTGTTGCCAAAGGAAATTACCGGCTGGAGTTTATTAAACCTGATAATACAAAGACGGTAAAATCATTGTTTATTGCAGAGTAAAAAATATTGAACAAGAAGCAAGAAGCAAGAAGCAAGGAGCAAGAAGCAAGGAGCAAGAAGCAAGAAGCAAGAAGCAAGAAGCAAGAAGCAAGAAGCAAGGAACAAGAAACAAGGAACAAGAAACTTTTCATAGCAATGTCTCTCCCAAAGCTTTGTGCAAAAGCCGGGGACCTTGCGTTTATATAAGAGTTACTATTCCTGCCAAACGCAACCTTTTCAGCCTTTCCACAGGCCCGGGAGAAACGTTGCTGAAAAGAGAAAGTGACTCGTCCTAAAATAACTTTACACTTTTTGTTATTAATCCTGCTTTAAAGACAAAGTAATGGAAAAAAGATAAATCGGTTAGCTCGCCTGGGTTTCGCTTCTGTTCTCAGGCGGGCCTTCCCAATTAAAAACAGGTATGTATGGTTCCTTTGTCAGTTACATGCTGTTCCTTCATCGTTATTATTATTTTCGCCATTTAAGAAATTATTCCTGATTACGAAAATCTGCTACCAGCCTGATTACAGGTAATTTTTCAACTATCCGGTAATTTTTAAACCCGCTAAAATCGGTCAAGATACCTCATCTTAATACATATATTCTTATATTTGCCGTAGTTTTAATCATAACAGTAATTAACTGGCTTTATTAACCCCGGGCCTCAATGGATCAATATACAAGCTACCGGCAACTTTGTTTGCCAAAAAAATACCTGTACCGTGCAATTTTTGGTTGTTTGGCAGCCATAAGTTTCGCCTCATGCACCAGCCCCAAAAATGCTTATTATTTTAAAACCCTGCCCAGGGATACAACCATCAATACAACGGTTAGCCGGCTCACAGAATCTACCATCCGTAAAAACGACCAACTGGCCATTTCCATCAGCAGCCTTAACCCGGATGAAGACAGGATATATAATGCTGCAGCGTTATCAGTAGCTTCTGCATCTACCCCAGGTAGTGGCGGTGGCGGATACCTGGTAGATGCCAACGGCAATATTCAACTGCACCGGCTGGGTTCTATCCATGCAGAAGGTATGACGCGGAGGGAACTTAAAAATAAGATAGAAACAGATATCAAGCCATATTTAAAAGACCCTGTGGTTACAGTACGCTACCTCAACCACCGGGTTACAGTAATTGGCGAAATAGCCAGTCCATCGGTAATATCCATGCCCGAAGAACAGCTTTCTATTCTGGAAGTACTTGGGGCAAGCGGCGATATATCGGTATTGGGCAAAAAAGACAATATACTTATTATACGGGAAACAGAAACCGGTAAACAGTTCAAGCGGCTAAACCTGGAAGATCATTCCATATTTACATCAGAATGGTATTACCTGAAACCCGATGATGTAGTATATGTGGAACCCAATGATAAAAAAATAAAAGACGAAAAAAGGGCAAGAACACAACAGACAGTATCACTGGCCATATCGGGTATATCGCTGGCCATCATCATACTGGACAGGATATTTCGGTAAAGTTGTGAGTTGTGAGTTGTGAGTAGTGAGTTGTGAGTTGTGAGTAGTGAGTTGTGAGTAGTGAGTTGTTAGTTGTTAGTTGTTAGTTGTTAGTTGTTAGTTGAAGAAACAAGCTGCAAATTAAATAATAGAAAACAGACTGAATATTTATTAATGAGCGAACAGCAATTTTTTAAGGAGCGCCCCGAAACGAATTTAATATCGCAGATTCTGCAGCGTTACGTCCCTTTCTGGCCACTGTTTGTGGTTACCATCGGCATTGGCCTTGCGGTAAGCTGGTTGTATCTCCGCTCTCAAACCCGTATCTATGTAGCCACCGCCAAGGTATTATTAAAAGACCCGCAAAAAGGCGGCGGCGACAGTAAAGTGCTGGATGCCCTCAATATCTTCAGCGAAAAAAAGATTGTAGAGAACGAGATCATTGTGCTTCGTTCTTCTTCCATACTCGAAGAAGTGGTAGCAGGCCTTGACCTGTATGCTACTGTGCATAATAAGGGTAATGTACGCACCGAAGAATTGTATAAGGGCAATTCGCCCGTTTGGTTCAGGGCGCTGGATAAAAACAATGTGAATGGCGGAGGCACATATTACTTTTCAATTAGCTGGGCTAAAAAACATATTAAAATCAACAACCAAACCATTGCTTTTAACGATACGGTAAATATTAACGGCAGCGCTTATTTTGTGGTACCCAACCCAATGTATAACCAAACAGTTACCGGTAAAAACTACTACGCTATATTCAATAGCATTGCCGGTGAAGCAGGGAGTTTTGCAGGTAACCTTAAAGCAAATGCCACTTCCAATCAGTCAACTGTAATTGATGTAAAACTGGAAACACCGGTACCCGAAAAAGGAGTTGACTTTTTGAACCGTTTATTTGAAGTGTATAATGCCGATGCAGTAATGGATAAGAACCAGATTGCTGCAAAAACACTGGCTTTTATTGAAGACCGGCTGAACCTGGTGGTAGGGCAATTAGACTCGGTAGAAAAAAATATCCAAAGCTATAAAACACGGGAGTCTGTTTACGACCTGGGTAGCCAGGCTTCTTTATACCTCAGCAATGTAAGCGAACTGGATAAAAAAGGCAGCGAAGTAGCCATACAGTTAGATGTGCTGAAAGATGTGCAGCAATATGTTGATAATAAAGGCCGCAAGCCGGGTACCGTACCCTCGCAGATGCTCATCAGCGACCCAACACTGACCGGATTATTATCAAAATTATACGAAGCCGAATTTCAGCTCAGCAGGGCCGAAAGTATAAACGGCGAAAAAAGTGATGAAGTTATCATGGCCAACCAGGCTGTAAGCCGCATCAAGGGCGATATCAAGGAAAATTTGATCACCACCCGAAACAATTTAAACACTGTAAGGAGCAATGTTAATTCGGGGATTGCCATGAACAGCGGTATGCTTAGCCAGATACCCCGAAAAGAAAGAGGGCTGCTGGATATTAGCCGGCAGCAGGCCATCAAGAATAATATTTATACTTTTTTGTTACAGAAAAGAGAAGAAACTGCCCTGAGCAGTGCCGGTACCATGCCCGATCTTAGGGTATTGGAAAAAGGTACATCCTATGGCCCCATCAAACCGGTTGCTAAAAACTTTTATTTAACAGGATTTTTGCTGGGGCTGCTGGTATCTGTAGTTTATGTGCTGCTGCGGGAGCAGTTTAACCGCAAAATATTATTCCGCACCGAGATAGAAGAAAAAACCAGGATACCTGTGCTGGCCGAAATCATGTACAGCAAAACGCCCGATACCATTGCCATCAGCGAAGGCAAGCGTACCATCATTGCCGAACAGTTCCGCAGCATGCGTACCAACCTTGCCTTTATGGGCATGAACGAAGAACACAAAAGCCTGCTGGTTACTTCCAGTATATCGGGCGAGGGCAAAAGTTTTATTGCCCTGAACTTGGCCATGAGCTTTACGCTTACGGGCAAACGGGTAGGGTTGATGGAGATGGACCTGCGCAAACCCAAGCTGAGCAAGTACCTGGGAATTAACCGTGACCCCGGTATTACCAGTTATCTGATCGGCAAAGCAACTATTGATGAAATTATTAAAGAAACAAAATATCCCAACCTGTTCGTAATATCGGCCGGTCCCATCCCGCCCAATCCAACCGAGCTCATCATCAACCCGAAGTTTGGCGAGATGATGGCTCTGCTAAAAGAAAAGTTTGATTATATCATTATTGATTCGGCGCCCATTGGCCCGGTTACCGATTCGCAACTTATCAGCAGTTATGCCAATACCACTTTATACGTGGTGCGCCATGCATTCACACCCAAGGTATTCCTGCACATGATAGATGACCTCTATCAACAAAAAAAGTTCAACAATATGGCGCTTATTTTTAACGGCCTTAAACCCCGTGGACTGGGTATATTGAACTACGGCTACGGCAGTCATGGCTATGGTTATGGTTATGGTTATGGTTACGGTAGCAGCGGCGATGGCTATGGGTATTATACTGTTGAGGAAACTAAAAACGGATGGAGGAATGGCTGGGGATTGCGAAGGAAACTGAAGCAGATGTTCAGGAGCAAATGAGGATTTGAAAAGAAGAAACAAGAAAAAAGAATCAAGAAAAAAGAAACAAGTAGATAAGTAAATAACTATCATCAAATAAAACGCCTTCCGTAACAGTTTAGCTGTGACTGAGGGACAGCGAAGCTTTGTCACCCCCTTATGTAGTGCCTTATAAAACCGGGATACTGCAACGCCTAAAGAGCAGAGGCTGTCTCAAAACAGGTCTCCCACCAAGTCACTAAGAACACAAAGGAAATTTCTAAATTGATTATTAGTGCTTTGTGAGCTTCGTGCCTTCGTGAGAAAAACAAAAATGTACCTTTTGAGACAGCCTCTTAGTTAAGGGGTGTTTATTCAATTGCACAGCCCCTGTACGTTCCGTCCGGGCTGGCTTCAGGGCGGTGAATGAGATGAAAAGATGTATTTCGGCTTTAGCCCAAAACAAATTATTGGGGCTAAAGCCCGGTTTGTTAAGGGTTAATTTAATGCCGATAGCTATCGGCATTGCCCTAAAGGGGGAAATTTAAGGAGTTATTAGATTTGAAGCGCTTAAATAATGATTGATAATAAATCGTATTGGTATGCAGTGTACACCCGGCCCCGTTGGGAGAAGAAAGTGGCTTTATTGCTGGAGGACAGGGGTATAACCAATTATTGTCCGCTTAACAAAGTGAACCGGCAGTGGAGCGACCGTAAAAAAGTAGTGCTGGAGCCGCTGTTTAAAGGTTATGTTTTTGTGCAGGTATCTGAAGCCGATAAGTGGGAGCTGCTGACCGTAAACGGTATTGTAAATTATGTGTACTGGCTGGGTAAACCGGCCACGATACGTGAATCTGAAATTGATACCATCCGCCGGTTTTTACATGAATTTGATGATATTGAAGTGGTGGAAGCCGGGCTGCAGGTTAATACAGCCGTTCGTATCAAACAGGGAGTGCTGATGAATTACAAAGGCATCCTGCTTGAATTAAATGGTAACAAGGCTAAGGTACGGATAGAGAGTATGGGCTTGCAGTTGAGTGCGTTCTTTGACCGCAAAAATCTTGAAGTTGTTTAACAAAAACATAAAAAGGACGAAGTACACAATCATAACCTCAATGTCTGTCATGCTGAGGCACGAAGCATCTCTAACGCAAACATCAAAAATTGAAAGCTTTTAAAATTCGCCCGGGATGTCTGTCATGCTGATCCCGATAGCTATCGGGAGAAGCATCTCACAGACAAACATAAAAAGGACGAAGCTTTTATAATTTGCCCGGGATGTTTGTCATGCTGATCCCGATAGCTATCGGGAGAAGCATCTCTGTGGCAAATATTAAAAGGACAAAGCTTTTAATATTCTACCGCAATGTCTGTCATGCTGAGGCACGAAGCATCTCTGCGGCAAACATAAAAAGGACGAAGCTTTTATAATTTGCCCGAGATGTTTGTCATGCTGATCCCGATAGCTATCGGGAGAAGCATCTCACTGTAATCATTCTTTTAATATTATAGCTTCTTTTAAAACGAAATGTTTCCGGATTATACAATTCAGGCTGTAAGATGAAAAGTGATTGCTTAATTATAGCCGGGTTTGAAAGTCTTTATAAAAACAGTCTTATTTACAAAAGCAGCTCAAATGAGATCCTTCGTGCCTCAGGATGACAGTCATCACGATTGTGATTGTGTACTTCGTCAATTTATGATTACAAACGTAATCAATGCGGGTAAATGAAAAATCATATTCAGTTTACATTCTAACTAATAAAAACAAAAAGGTTTTATACACCGGCATGACGAACGACCTGGAACAAAGGATCATTGAACATTATATAGATAGAATTGAAAAAAAGACATTCACTGGAAAATACAATTGCCATTTTTTGGTCTTTTATGAAACATACCGCTATGTTAATGATGCTATTGCCAGGGAGAAAGAAATTAAAGGTTGGTTAAGAATAAAAAAGGATAAACTGATCACAGATTTTAATCCCGGCTGGAAATTTTTGAATGAAGAATTACTGGGCGAATGGCCTCCAAAGGATATTTTTCATAGAAGAGATTTATGACGCTCTTCCGCAAACATAAAAAGGACGAAGCTTTTATAATTTGCCCGGGATGTTTGTCATGCTGATCCCGATAGCTATCGGGAGAAGCATCTCACTGTAATCATTCTTTTAATATTATAGCTTCTTTTAAAACGAAATGTTTCCGGA
>JANOVD010000337.1:0-8183 GCA_031417255.1 Chitinophagaceae bacterium | reverse complement strand
CAAACATAGGAGACTCGAAGACACAAAGGAAAATGCGAAGCATTTTTCTACTTCGTGCCTTCGAGCCTTTGTGGCAAGCCTTTTTTCACAGCGAAGCTGAGAAATAATTTTCTTATTGTCATTTGCAAAGAGCTTAAACTTCTTTTATGAGTGCCTCAGGCTGACAGCTTTTCAAAATAAGAAACGATTAAAAATTCGCATTTTTTTTATTTCTTCAATAACATCATCTGCCCCAAATGATAGGCATCGTGTTGCAGGCAACCCATGATGAGTTCGTAAAAAGTCTGGTCTTTCCTGGGCGAAGGTTTATCCAGGTTATCTTCTTTAAAATGATGAATGGCATTACGCAGTAAATGATAAGCTGCTTCAAAATCATGCAGCGCCTGCCGCCAGTTTTCTTCGTTACAATTATCGGGTAAAAGAAAATCCGCAAATGGAGGAGGATTATTGGTTCCGGTAAGCCCATTAACAACGGCCGTGCGCCAGTAGGTAATATGCGCCACAAGCCGCCAGATATTGTTTTCAATACCGGGAATGTTTTTAAGCGCTTTATCCGCTCCTACATCATGCAGCACTTTTTTAAAATTATTGCCTATCCAGCAGTTGCCATGCTGCAGATCGGCAAATTGTTTTAGTATGCGGTTAATTTCATTAGCCATATTTTTGCTGTTGATTTTGGGATTTTAAAATTAATAATAAACAGCCAAAGGCACAAAGATTATTATATTTGGTATTGTATGAGTTTGAACCACATAGTAACATAGAAACATAGGTTAACACATAGACTATGTGTATTTCTATGTCACTATGGTCCTATGTGGTTCAACGATAAAACACATCTAATTTAAACTGAAACACTACATTATATCAGGCTTGATGATTACCGCATAAAACAAAAATTATGGATGTAGAATTTAATAAGAATGAAGACGCTTTAAAAATGGCATGGAGCCAGGTAAAACAGCATCTGGAAAAGATTTACGAAGGTGGCGGTAAAAAATCGGCAGCCAAACAAAAAGAAAGAAATAAATTAACCGCCCGTGAGCGTATTGCTTATTTATGCGATACCGATAAACCCCGCCCGGATGGCTCGGTCGGACGGGCATTTGTAGAGATAGGCGCTTTTGCCGGCTTTGATATGTACCCCGAAGAAGGTGGCTGCCCGGCAGGTGGAACAGTTAGTGGCATTGGATATGTAAGCGGCAGGCAATGCGTAATTGTTGCCAACGATCAAACCGTAAAAGCAGGTGCCTGGTTTCCCATTACCGGCAAAAAGAATTTACGCATGCAGGAAATTGCCATGGAAAATAATTTACCCATCATTTACCTGGTTGATAGCGCCGGTGTTTTTTTACCCATGCAGGATGAGATATTTCCGGATAAAGAACATTTTGGCCGCATTTTCCGCAACAATGCAAAGATGAGTGCCATGGGCATTACACAAATTGCAGCCGTAATGGGTGCCTGTGTTGCAGGGGGCGCTTACTTACCCATCATGAGTGATGAAACGCTGATGGTGGAAGGCAACGGCTCTATTTATCTGGCAGGCCCCTATCTTGTAAAAGCGGCTATTGGCGAAGATATTGACAGCGAAACTTTGGGCGGAGCTGAAACACATAATGCCATCAGCGGCATTGCCGATTATAAATTTAAGACCGAAGAAGCATGCCTTGACCAGGTAAAAAAGATCATGAACAAACTGGGGCATCACAAAAAAGCCGGCTTCGACAGAATTAAATCTGCAGCACCAAAAAATAATAATGGCGAAGTGTATGGCATCATGAGTGCAGGCAATACAAAGCCTTACGATATGGTAGACCTGATAAACTGTATTGCAGATATAGATTCGACTTCGCTCACTACCAGCTTTGACCAGTTTAAAGAAGATTACGGCAAGACAATTGTTTGCGGCTATGCCCGTATAGATGGATGGGCTGTTGGCATTGTTGCCAACCAGCGCCTGCTAGTAAAAAATAAAAAAGGCGAAATGCAGTTGGGCGGTGTTATTTATAACGACAGCGCCGATAAAGCCGCACGCTTTATTATGAACTGTAATCAAAAAAGAATACCGCTTGTTTTTTTGCAGGATGTAACAGGCTTTATGGTTGGCAGCCGAAGCGAACACAGCGGCATTATAAAAGACGGCGCTAAAATGGTGAATGCAGTTGCTAATTCGGTGGTACCAAAAATTACAATCATTGTAGGCAACAGTTATGGTGCCGGCAATTACGCCATGTGCGGCAAGGCTTACGATCCCCGTTTTATTTATGCATGGCCCACCGCAAAAATTGCAGTGATGGGTGGCGAGCAGGCTGCCAAGACCATGTTGCAGATTCAGGTAGCAACCTTAAAAAATAAAGGACAGGTTATTACACCCGAAGATGAAGAGAAATTATTGAGCGAATTAATTGCACGTTATGATTCTCAAACAACACCATTTTATGCCGGCGCCAGGCTTTGGATAGATGCCATCATTGATCCGGCAGAAACAAGAAAGATGATCTCGGAAGGAATTGCTGCGGCAGATCATAACGCGGAAATTGCGGAATTTAAAACGGGGGTTTTTCAGGTTTAGTGTTCTGTCATTTCGACGAAGGAGAAATCTGATTTGTGATACCAGCTTCAGTTTTTCATAGCATCATCGTTGCGTCGCAATCCTTTCAACTGCATACCAATTGGGAACTTTAATCAAAGTTAAGATTTAAGAATATTTAAGATTATAATAAATAAAAAGTCAGATGGCTAAAAAAAAACAAAAATTCTATGTCGTCTGGGAAGGCAGAAAAAAAGGGGTTTTTGAGACTTGGGATGAGTGCAAAAAACATGTTGATATGTTTTTTGGTGCTAAATACAAGAGTTTCCCAACTAAAGCTGGAGCCGAAATTGCTTATTCTGATGGCTATAAAAAACATTGGGGGTTAAAAAATAAAATTAGAAAACAACCTAACAGCGAAGACATCAAAAGAGTGGGACTTCCAATAGAGGAAAGCATATCAGTAGATGGAGCTTGTGAAGGAAATCCTGGTGTGGCCGAATATCAAGGAGTAAATACAAAATCTAAAGCGAAAATTTTTCATGGAGGCCCCTTTCAAGAGGGTACAAATAATATCATGGAATTTCTGGCGTTGGTTCATGCTCTCTCTTATTGTAAAAAGAAAGACATCCAACTACCTATTTATAGTGATAGCAAAATTGCTATAAATTGGATAAAGCTCAAAAAGTGTAAGACAAATTTAAAATTGACAGGGAAAAATGCAGACTTATTTAACATAATAGAACGGGCTGAAAAATGGCTTATTGAAAATAGTTTTACCAATAAAATACTAAAATGGGAAACAAGAGCATGGGGAGAAAATCCTGCAGATTTTGGAAGAAAATAATAATTACCCCATAATGAAGGTTACGAAGAAGCTCAATCTTTACTAAAAAAAACACCCGCCGTTGGCAGGTGTTTCTCAAAAAATATCTATATAAATTAAGCAACAGCTTTCCTGCTGAAAGCAAAACGCTGTACCAGGAAATAAGTGCCAAACAATACAGTGCTGTAAACCAGGTCAGCCACAATACCAGTTTTTAAAAATGGTAATCCGCCAACTAAAGTTGCAATATAACCATTGAAATCCTGTGTGTATGTATGATAAATTGGATTATCAAAAATAAAGAATGCCGAATTTGACAGCAGGAAGAACAACAACGATGAGCCTATTGAATAACCGGCTACCGACAACACACTGATCTTTTTCATGCTGAAAGCAATAACTGTTATTAAAGCCAAGATGGCATAACCAACCAGTTGTCCCCAACCCCAAAAACCTGGGGCAATATTAAACACTTCAAACAAAACATCACTCAGGAACATAGCCAGTAATGGAAATGCAAAAGCAAGTCTTTTGTCTTTAATTACTGCGCCTGCAAAAATGGCCATGCCAATAATGGGACTGAAATTATCGGGATACATGAACACCCTGGATAATGCGGCAGCAATAATTAAAACCACGGCTATAATTAATGTAGATGTACTTTGTTTGTTCATATTACTTGTGCTTTAGGCAAAAATAAGCAATAATAGTTTTTCAAAGTTTATTTTAATAGGTGCAGTTGTCCTCATACTGTTAATTACCTAATGTACTGCTTTGAGTGAGTCACCCCCAAAAGGGTGGCTCACTCCTGAACACAGACACGAGCAAGTCTTTGCTCAAACTATTGCTATTGGGATTATGGCATTGCATTTATAACCGGAGTGAGCCACCCTATCGGGGTGACTCACTCCTAAAACATTATCTTTGAAACATGGCACAGCACAACCTTACAGGCAATACCGGCGAAGCATTAGCAGCAAAATACCTGTCAGATAAAGGTTATCATATCCTGCATCAAAACTGGCGGTACGCTCACTGGGAAGTGGATATTATTGCAGAAAAAGACGGCATCCTTCATTTTAATGAAGTAAAAACAAGGCTCACCAAAAAATTTGGCCATCCCGAAGATGGAGTTGACAATAAGAAAATTCAAAACCTGATCAATGCCGCTGAAGAATATCTTTACCAGCAGCCACAATGGCAAAGGGTTCAGTTCAATATTCTTTCTATAACTATTTTAAAAGATGAACCGGTGGAGTATTTTTTAATTGAAGATGTGTACTTGTAATTAATGGATAATGGATAATTAGTTAATGGATAATGAAGTGTCTGATAATCTGAAAAGCTTTTAAAACCTGATGCATTATCAATTATCCATTATTTAATTATCCATTAATAGCCTGTTGCATTTTTTCAACAAGTTTATATGTGGCCGGACAATATTCAATATTCTGTTTGTGTACATGTATATAATCAACCATCCTTTTTTTATGTAAATGCGGAAACCCGGAGCAGTCAACCGGGCGTATTTCGTAAATAGAACACTTGTTATCCTGTAAATTTAAAAACTGGCAAGGCTCGGTTTTATTTAAAATATCTCCAATCCTGTCTTTGCGAAGCCATTGTTTGGTAAACGCCTCAGGTGTTTGTTTAAAATGCTTAGAGATACGATTGATATCTGTTTTTGTAAACGTGGGACTCATGGTTTTGCAGCAATTGGCGCAACTAAGGCAATCCACTTCTTTCCATACTTCCTTTTCTAAAGTTGCAGCCAGTTTATCCAAACCACGTGGTTGATTTTTTAAAATCTTAGACAGAAAACTTTTTAAACCCTTCTTATTATGCCTTACTTTTTGTTTAAACGAACGAAGATTAACTGCCTCCATATTGTATATTGATAACTATTAACGAAATTGAGGTTGCGAAAATAGTGTATAATTAACTCTGTATAGCAATATGGCAATAAAAAATAACTTCTAAGGTTTGAACCACATAGGATGATAGGAACATAGAACAATCATAGGCCTATGTGTAAATCTATGTTTCTATGGTTTCTATGTGGTTCAAACCGGTTAACAAACTATTTAACTAGTATGTGGGAACCCTATAAAAAAGGATTTAAAGCCTGGCTTCAACTGGAAAAATCGCTGGCCGATAACTCCGTGGAAGCTTACCTGCGTGATATTGACAAGCTCACAGATTATTTACAAGCCATTAAAAAACTAGTTTCACCTCAGGAACTGCAACTGAAAGATCTTGAAAAATTTATTCAATGGATCAGCGAACTTGGGATGACGGTTGCTTCGCAATCGAGGATCATATCGGGCCTGCGGAGTTTTTATGCTTACTGTTACATGGAACAGATTGTATCCGTAAACCCAACTGCCTTACTGGAAACACCCAAACAAAAAAGATTACTGCCCGACACTTTAAATTTTGAAGAGATTGAAAGTATTATTGCACAGATAGACCTGAGCAAACCTGAAGGCGGCCGCAACAAAGCGATACTGGAAACCCTGTACAGTTGTGGCTTACGGGTTAGTGAGCTGGTGAACCTGCGTTTAAGTTGCCTGTACCTGGATATTGGTTTTGTAAGGGTGATTGGCAAAGGCGATAAAGAAAGATTAGTACCCATTGGCAGCGATGCCATTAAATACATCAATATTTATAAAACAGAAATAAGGGTACACATCAATATAAAACCCGGGCAGGAAGATTATTTATTTTTAAACCGCAGGGGAAGTAAACTTACCCGGGTGATGATATTTATTATGCTGAAAAGCCTGGCCAAAAAAGCCGGCATCGTAAAAAATATTTCGCCGCATACTTTCAGGCATTCTTTTGCTACACATTTGGTAGAGGGTGGTGCCGACCTGAGAGCCGTGCAGGAAATGCTGGGGCACGAAAGCATTACCACCACCGAAATTTATACACATCTTGACAGGGAATATTTGAGAAATACTTTGCAGCAGTTTCATCCGGCATTTAAATAGGTGTCAGGCTTAAGTGTCAGGCCACTACGAACAATCCTATTATTTAAAAACTACCCGATATGCTGATAAACTACGCAAATAAGGTATCTGCGTAGTGAATAAGTGTCTGGCCACTACAATCTTCTCATTTATGTAAAAGCTTTTTGATATGCAAATACTCCATTTAATTAATGTCTCTGTTTAGTGGCCTGACACTTAAAAAACTGTCAGTTACTGAATATGTGTCTGGCCACAATCATCTCATTTATGTAAAAGCTTTTTGATATGCAAATACTCCATTTAATTAATGTCCCTGTTTAGTGGCCTGACACTTAAAAAACCGGTCAGTTGCTCCTATACATTATTGAAAAATTCTAGGAAGCAATCTTGACCGGCGTAAACAACAATCACTATCTAACTATGAAAGATTTTTTACTTACTAATTGGTTTTTGTTATCAAATACTCTTATATAATGAATTCCTGCAGCCCACCTGCTATCGCCTGTTATCTTTTCAGTATGATCTTTTGCAATGGTATTGAATTTTTGTTGCAAAAGAATTCTTCCGGATGCATCTGTGATCTGCATATTGTAGTTGTTGCCCGGCTGCTTCAGTTTTAACTGAACAGAAAAAACACTATTACGCTGAACGGGATTGGGATATACTTTTATGGAATCAGTAAGCACAGTTTTTATAGTAGCAATGGTATCACTCAAAAAAGAATCTTCGTAGCTATTTGTGTAGAAGATACCTCCGACTGATCTACCAGTACGCTTAATACCAAAATCTGACGTAACTACCAGTTCTTTCATTTTTATTTCCTTTGATTTCCTGGTTGTTATTACAATTGCTCCGTTTGAACCATCATTGCCAAATAAAGCTGTTGCTTCAGATGCTTGTAAAACAGAATAATCATCAACATCATCAAGGTTAATATCAACACTTTTAGACATAATTAAACCATCAACAACAAACAGTGGCTTAGATTCTCTAGTAACCCTTTTAGTACACAATGCTTTTGTAATCACTACTGCAGGTTTTACTGCTTCAATTGATCTTACCGGTTCTACTTTTAGTTTTCTCAATAAAACCTCCCACTCTTTTTTTCTTTCTTTAAAATCACGGGCATCAATGGTGAATTCATTTGGTACGTACCCATCGGCTGTTATTTTGATAAAATACCTCTCATAATTTTTAATGCCTTTTATCTTGTACACCCCTCTCTTATCGGTAAAAACAGTATCTGAATTTCTGTTTTTTGTTACTACAAGAGTAGCATTATTTATTGCTTCAATAGTTTCGTCATCCATAACTTTAATAACAGCAACATTTTTCGCTTTATCTGAATCAATATAAGTTTCATCATAGCTTATGCTTGGTATTCCTAAAATTACCATATAGCCAACCCCTCCTTTTTCCAATACTGTATTAAAAACTGACTGCAGGCCTACCGGAACTTCTATCTCCATAAAACTTACGCCAGAAATTACAAGTACATTATTTGAATTTACTCTCATTGAATAAACCCCGTTTGCATCTGCAGAAACACCGGTACTTGTACCTTTAATTTTTATTGTTGCAAAAGAAACAGGGTTTCCATCAATATCTGTTATTTTACCGCTTATTACACGGCTTCCTTCCTTTACTACATTGACAACAGCTATATCACCTCTAACTTCATTTGCTTTTACAGAACTGATCACAATAACCGGTTTTATTCCTCCCTGCGCCTTTGCAGCATTGGCTTTCCCAAAAAACATAAAGAACATTACAATATAATTCCAGTACCAAAACAATCTTTTCTTTGGGTCTTTGGGTTTGCTGATGGTTCTTTCCAGTTGCGAGGGTAACG
>JANOVD010000336.1:0-10518 GCA_031417255.1 Chitinophagaceae bacterium | reverse complement strand
CACTCTTGTTGGGTTTCTTTCTGACAAACATCCCCAAATTTAATCACGGGACACCATAAACCAAAACACCAAATCAATACCATAAAGGGTTTTAGAAGATTTTTTTTACTTTTTTAAAAAAGTGCGGAAAACAGGAAAAAGCCATCAATAAAAATGCTGATGAAAAGAAATTGGTTTCAGTTGGAAAAATTGCTGTTGTAATTTCTATGCTGCTTGCCATTTTATTATCACTGGCCCTGGGCGAAAAACTGATGGGTGAAGGCAAACAGGGTTTTCAATATATACAGGAATACACAGGATTTGTATCACCCGGTATTTTTGCTATGTTCATCCTGGGATTTTTCTGGAAGAAGACAACATCAAACGCAGCATTATTTGCTATCATTGGTGGTTTTTTATTTTCAGTACTCTTTAAGTTTTTACCGGGTATGATGGATCTTTCATTCCTTGCCCCGTCAGGTTTTTCAAAAGCAAATGCGGCAGGCATTTTCGAGATCCCTTTCCTGGACAGGATGGCATTTGTGTTTATACTTTGCATTGCTGGTATGTTTATCATCAGCAGGATTGATAACCGCAGAGGTATTAAACCACATGCGCTTGAGGTTGATACAACAATGTTTAAAATGAAGTCCTCTTTTATAGCAGGCGCATTGATCGTTTGCGGTATAATTGCTGCATTGTTCAGCTTGTTTTGGTAATTAAACTGAGTAATACGATGACAAAAGGCATTACAGAAACTTATTTTGGAGAATTTGAAAATAAAGCAATTTCTGCATATACCATTACTAATGCCAATGGTGTAGAAGTAACAGTCATCAATTATGGAGCTACCATAACCAAAATTATAACGCCTGATAAAAACGGAACAGCCGGAAATGTGATCCTTGGATTTGATTCGCTTGAAGGTTATTTACAAAATGGTCATCAATATTTTGGAGCCATTATTGGCCGGTACAGTAACCGTATTTACAATGCAGGGTTTACATTGGATGAAAAAGAATATCACCTGGCTGCCAATGATAAAACGGCAAGCTTACATGGTGGATACAAAGGCTTTGATAAAGTTTGGTGGGATATTGAAAAGCCGGATGAAAGCAGTTTGAAATTAACTTACCTCAGTAAAGATGGTGAAGAAGGTTATCCCGGCAATTTACATGTTGAACTGATTTATACACTTAACAACGATAATGAATTAATAATTGATTACTGCGGCTACACAGATAAATCCACCCCCATTAATTTAACCAGTCACTGTTATTTTAATTTATCTGCCGGAAAAGAGCCAACCATTTTAGATCATGAGTTGAAAATTTTTGCTGATCAATATACAACCATGTTTTATGATTCAGTTTCAGGCGGGCCTTACGCATCTTTAAAAAATACTCCACTTGATTTCAGCAACACAAAAAAAATCAGACAGGATATTAATAAACTCCCCGGCGGTTATGATCATAACATGGTTCTAAAAAAACCGGGTAATAAAGCCACAGAATTGTATGATCCAGCCTCCGGACGATTTATGGAAATGTTTACAACAGAGCCCGGTCTTCAGTTCTATTCCGGAAATTTTCTGGACAGGACTGTTACAAATAAAACTGACAACGATAAATTCATTAAACATGCAGCGCTTTGCCTGGAAGCACAGCATTACCCAAACAGCCCCAATGAACCGCTGTTTCCAAATACAATTTTAAAACCAGGAGAAATATACAGGCAAACAACTGTGTATAAATTTTCAGTAAAGCTGTTTACAAATTTATGATGGAGGGAAAAATAATTTATAATTAACCATAAAAAAAGCCGGCTGATAAATCAGCCGGCTTTTAATTTATGAAAAAAGATTAAGGAGTTACTTTATACAATCCTGTTGCAAAATTCACTGATATTTTATATGTGCCATTATTAACAGGCCCAGGGAAATTATCGTTTAAATTATATCCGAATGGTCCGCTTACTCTTGCACCTGGTGCTGTCTTATTGGCTACAGCATATTTATTTGACCAATCTCCGTTAACCGGTAAAAGTAAATATTCCTTATTTCCAACAATTGCAAGATTAATCTCCCAAACAGAAGAATTTAATCTTGTTAATTGCTGAGATGGTACTGGAACGGGGTTATTCCAACCACCCGCAGTTGCATCTCCAACAATAAATAAATTGGTTGGCAAATTACCTGTAAATGCAGAAACTGTATATTTTCCGGTTTGAAAATTTAGAATGATGGTGTACATACCTGCAGCCAGTGGACCCGGGAAATTATCATTTAAATTATACCCAAAATCACCCCCGGTTCTTAAACCAGGCAAGGTTTTGTTAGCAACCGAAAACTTATTTGACCAGTCGCCATTAACAGGTAAAACCAGGTATTCGGCATTTCCGTTTAAATTAAATACACCTCCCCAGGTTACAGAATCAATTTTTGCAAATTCCTGTGTTGGAACCGGCACAGGATTGTTCCAGCCACCCTGTGAAGCATTGCCCACTAAAAATAATTTACCCGAAGCCGGGAGAACTACTTTAGGTGGAGTTACATAAGGTGTGGCCCTTATTTTAATAACATTTGATTTGTACTGTTCGTTGTTATTTCCATAAGAAGAAAGCAAACGTACATCAACATCATACGGCGTGTTGAATGCAAAACCAAAACCAAGTAAAATGGCATTTATTTCTTTTGCAAGGAAACTTGTATTCAAACCGCCGATTATTGTTTTAGAAACAGCTTTAGAAAAATTTCTGCCGGAGCTGTCTATTTCAATTACATATTTATAGGTAGCAGAATCACTGGCGTATTTTGGATTAGTCCAGGAAAATGATAAGGCAACCTTATTAGAATCTGCAGCCGTTGAAGCAAAGATTACTGAAGAACTGGAAAGAACTGAAGCTGTACCGTTGTTGTAAAAGGGCAGATCATCCACCTTATTGCAGGCAGTAAACATAAATGCCATCACAGCAATACCCATTACTAATTTTGAAAAATATTTCATAAATATTATTTTTTAAAAAATTTACAATTTAGTTAGTGTAAAAACACCTCTTTGAAAATCTACCTGTATTTTATAATTCCCCGATACAGCAGGAGCTTTCATATCTCCGCCATTTTCCCTGAAATCATCGCCGTTTACATTATTGGTATTATTGGCTCCAAGACAACCATATTTTGCAGCCCAGCTTCCGTTAACCGGTAAAAAAAGATAACTGTTATTTGCATTTATGGGTATTGTTATTTCAAATAATGTTGCCGATATTTTAGTGAATTTTTGTGAGGGCACAGGCACCGGATTATTCCAGTCGCCTGGTGTTGCATTACCAACAATAAAAAGATCGGTAGGCGGCGTTACCTTTGGAGGTATTGCGTATGGAGTTACGGTGAACTTCATTACATTAGAATTCAATGTTAACGAGTTTGTTGCCAGGTAAGACTTTACCCTTACTTGTATAGTAGCCGGCACCCCTGGTACCAATAGCAATTTATTTAACAACACATCATTAAATTCATCCTGGGTGAAAGCTCTGCTCAAATCCTGGCTTATGCCATAGGATTTTTTTGGGGCACTGAAATTTGTTCCGTCATTATCAATATCAAGCTGATAATTCACGTTCTGAGAGCTGATACCTGTGGTAAATTGATACTCAGGATTTGTCCACATGAATTTTACTGCTTCATCGGCCCTGTTTAAATAAGATAATGGTATAGCCGTTTTGTTTGCTGTTAAAACAGGCGCAGTGCCACCAAAGTAACTGATCTTATTTTCATCCTTTTCGCAAGCTGAAAAAACAGTTGTTACCAGCAATGTGCTTAACAGTAGTTTTAATATATTTTTCATAAATTATAATTTTTTATTTTTAATTAATAGCCGGGATTTTGTACCAGGTTAGGGTTTGCAACAATATCATCTGCCGGTATAGGATATATATTACGGTGAGCAGATACTGAAGTACCACCGCTTACACCACCTTTCCATGGCCATAAATATGCAGCAGTTGTAAACTGTCCATATCTTACCAGATCTGTTCTGCGAAAACCTTCCCAATATAATTCTCTTGCTCTTTCATCTAAAATATAAGCCAGGTTTAACTGACCGGCAGCAATGTTGCCGCTTGCGTTTCCATAAGCCCTTGTTCTTATAACGTTCATATAACCTAATGCAGTGGTGGCATCTCCGCCGGTACCTCCTCTTAAAACAGACTCAGCATAAATAAAATACATTTCTGCCAAACGGAAAATAGGAAAGTCTATATCCATCCAGGTAAGCGATGATCCGTCTGTACCTGTACGGCTTTTATTCCTGTATTTTGTAATTGCCCATCCATCAGTAAATGTGGTGAGGCTGTTTATATTCATATTCTGTCCACTGCTGTAAAACTGGGCCCTTCTGTCAGTATTACCGGAGTTGTCAGCAAACTTACCAACAAATGCACTTGTTGTCCTGGTTCCACCCCATCCGCCATCAGTACCGTAAGTAGCAGCATTCATACTGCCGCCAATAGATGCATGCGTTAAAAAAGTTGTACCACCCCAATTGCGGGTTTTTGTTCCATCAAAATTGATGGTTAAAATAAATTCACTTGTATTTTGTTGGTTATCTGCCAACATCAGCCAGCGATAATCTGATATTAAAGTATAAGGTTCGGCAATTACTTTTTTCGCATAAGTTATAGCGTCTGTAAATTTTGCTGTTCCGGTATATATTTCAGCATTTAAATAATTACGTGCCAGTAAAGCCCAGGCTGCTGCTTTATCTGCCCGTCCGTATTCATTAGCTTTTGCAGCAACCAATTCCGATTCCAGTGCTTTTAATTCTGATTCAATATATGTAAATAATGCACTCCTTGTTGTTCTGGCCGGCGGAGGGCCACCAATAACATCAGCTTCTGTTGCAAATGGCGGATTAGCAAATAGATCCATTAAAACTGAATACTGGTATGCTCTTAAAAACCTGGCTTCTGCTTTATAATATTTAATGTTGGTTGCATCGGCTCCTGAAATGCCTCTTGCAGCAACTTTATCATCGGCACATTGCCTGATAAAATCATTGCAAAGTGTTATCTGATAAAAGGCACGGTAAAAAACGCCTTTAAGCATCGGGTTATTACTGGTCCAGTTCATGTTGTGAAAATCCTGGATACCCGGATCGCCCCAGGCAACAACAGCTTCATCTGTACTTAATTCCTGGGCTTTCCAATATAGCCTTAAAAAATCGGAAGTCCCTTCATCTATTCCCTGTATATCACCATTACCTGATGGTCCACTATTGCCAGTTAAAGCCATACTACCATATACTTTAGCCAAAGATTGTTTGTAGCCGGCAGGTGTACTGTAAACCTGTTCTGCTGTTATATTATTTGTCGGTAACAGATCAAGTTTTTTTGTACAAGATGTAAACAATAAAGGCACTGATAAAACTGCCAGTATCATTATTTGAATATTTTTTTTCATCTGTATTTATTTTTAAAATTTATATTAATGATTTTATTTGTTTCTTAAAAATCAAGATTAGCTCCCAGAACAAAGGTACGGGGCCTTGGATAAAAATTATTGTCAATACCACCTCCAATTTCCGGATCAACGCCTTTGTACTTTGTAATTACAAATACATTCTGCACATTGGCATTAATTCGTAAAGAAGCTTTTTTACTGAACACTTTTCCAACATTATAACCAACAGAGATATTATCCATTTTTAAGAAAGAGGCATTCTGGATATAATAATCAGACAGGAAATAATCGGTACTGTAACCGGTAATGCCACTGTTTAAAATATCGCTTGATCCATTAGCTAAATAACCCAATGGATTTAAAATGTTGCGGCTGGTACCGGTACTTGAATTAATATTGTTAAACATATAGTTGCCAATGTTTGCACGCATTACCAAACCGGCATTCCATTTTTTGTAAACAACATTGGTATTTAAACCCAATATAAACCTGGGGTCAACACCTTTGTAACGATACAGATCTTTATCATTAATAGTACCATCCCTGTTCATATCTTCAAACAGGCCTTCAATGGGCGTACCTGCAGCATCATAAATTTGTTTATATGTATAAAATGCACCGCGGTTGTAACCAACAGAATTTATTAAAATAGTATTACCGGTACCGCCTGAAATTCCACCAAATTTATTACCCGGATAACTGGGATTGGTTACTGCAGTAAGATTAGTGATCTCATTTTTGTTATAGGTGAAATTCACACCAAAATCCCAGGTCAGGTTTTTAGTTTTAACCGGTTGGGTATTTAGTAAAATCTCAATTCCCTGATTTTCCATATTACCAACATTCGCTACAATCTGGTTAGAGAAATTATTTCCTGCAGGCTGGCCTATATTATTTAACAGGTCCTTTGTTTTCTTAACATAGTAATCAACACTTCCCGAAATTCTGTCGCTAAAAAAGGCAAAATCCAATCCTATATTTGTGGTTGCAGTTTGCTCCCATTTACGGCTGGCATAATAACCTCCCGGACGGTAAATATTATAGAATACACTTCCAAACTGGTATTGGGCAGCATTATTTCCTAAAGCGTAATAAGAAATGTAATCATAATTACCAATTCCATCCTGCTGGCCTGTAACACCGTATCCGGCACGTAGTTTTAAATCTGAGATCACTTTAATATTCTTAAAGAAAGTTTCTTCCTTCATCTTCCAGGCAATTGCCGCAGATGGGAATATACCCCACCTGTTTTCTTTTGAGAAACGGGAAGAGCCATCCCTGCGTATAGAAGCCGTGATCAGGTATTTGCTTTTAATATCGAGGTTTAAACGGCCGTAAAATGAAATTAAACGGTTTTGTGGTTTGTCATTTGCAAACTGGGGATCAGAATTTTTTCTCTTGCTGCCATCATAAAAATAATCAGCGTAAGAATAGTTATTGTAGTAAAAATCCTGGTAAGAATAACCGGCCATCACATCAACTTTAGTTGAGATTACTTTTAGAAACTTAACGTAATTTAAGTAAGCCTCAAGTACCGTGTTTGATTTTTCCTGTTTGTAAGAATTTTTAACACCACTTTTCCGTACATCGTTTATGTCAACATCTCTTTTATAAGAAGATGCTGCGCTATCATTAATAACAATGGTACCAGTGCCTTTGGCTTTATCTATACCTACATTAATATTGGCTCTTAAATCCGGAAACCAGTGTATCTTATAATCAACCTGCACATTGGCAATAATCCTGTTTACATTACTTTTATCATCTCTTTGTTCCAGTAATCCAACTGGGTTCCTGGGAGCCAACGCTCTGAGGCCGGAGGTTGGATTTCCCGGATCAAGCCACTCATAGTAGCTGCCAAATTTTGCACTGGTAAACTTTACAGATTGTGTTGGATCAAAATTTACTGCGGCACCAATAGCGCCTTCATTGGCAAAACGTGATTGGTTGTTGGCTGCCTTTACATTTAGATCAATTTTTAAATGATCATTTAAAAGTTTAGGGCTCACATTAAATCCAACGGAAGCCCTTTGCAGGTTACCAGTTCTTAAAATTCCGCTTTGATTTAAATAACCTATCGATGCTCTGAAAGGAATACCTTTTATACCACCGGAAACACTCAGATTATTGTCATTACCTATTGCTGTTTGATAAATCTCATCCTGCCAATCGGTACTGGCTGTGCCCATTAATGCTTTTTGCGCTGTAGTACCATTTGCATTTACATAAGTCCTGAATTCTGATGCACTTAATACATCTGCTTTTCGTGAAATGGTGGCTGCAGAAATCTGTGTATTGAAATTGAAAATAAGTTTTCCTTTGCTTCCCTTTTTTGTAGTAATAATAATTACACCATTACTAGCCCTTGATCCATAGATCGCTGTGGCTGATGCATCTTTAAGTATGTTGAATGACTCAATATCATTCGGGTTAATTAATGCCAATGCATTTGCCGACCCCGCAATACCTCCGTTATCCAAAGGCACACCATCAATAACAATTAACGGATCGTTACTGGCACTTAATGAAGCTCCACCACGAATCCGGATTGTACTTCCGGCACCTGGGGCACCACCATTTGATGTAATTGAAACACCTGCAACCTTTCCCGCAATTAATTGTTCAGGAGTAGTAATAGCGCCTTTTTGAAAATCTTTGGATGTTATATTGGTAACAGCACCTGTTAAATCTTTCTTTCTGGCTGTACCATAACCTATTACTACTACTTCATTTAATTGAGAAACAGTCGGTACCAAACTGATGTTGACATTACCACTAATGGCTGCTTCCTGTAACTCAAAACCTACAGAAGTAAAAACCAAATTAGTGGCACCGGTTGGGGCTGTAATTTTAAATGATCCATCTGCTGCGGTTTGAGTTGATGTTTTGGTCCCTTTTACAGTTACAGAAACACCCTGCAGCGGTGTCCCATCTTTTAAATCAGTTACTTTACCTGTAACAGTGGTTTGTGAAAATGCCGCCAGTGAAAGCAGAATCATAACGCATGACAGCATTAGTTTGTTGGAGATTTTTCTCATAAAACAAGCTTTTTGTTTTTAAAAAATTAGCAATCCTAGATAATGTGTATAAAGTACACAATTTAGTTCTTTTTTTGAATTAACAATTATTTGTTAATTTTTTTTTGAAAAATTATTTATTTCATCAAACAGCTATTTTGCATTAGCCGTTAAAAATCAAATCTTTTAACAAACGGGACAATTTCAGCAGCTAAAAGTCAATTCCCACCCATTTCTTCTTTTTCTTTTCATATTTGTTATAATTGAAATTATAAAGTTTGCCGGGCCGGTGAGGTACATCCTGCTCCATTTGCTCTATGTCTACTAAAAAGTCCATAGCAAAAAATTTCTTGCGGAAATTACGTCTGTCCATTTTGGTATCTAAAATAGCTTCATACACATTCTGTAATTCACGAAGTGAGAATTTTTTTGGCAAAAGGCTGAATGCCAAAGGATGTTCCTGCACACGCCTTTGTAACTGTTCATAACTGGTATCCAGTATTTGCTTATGGTCAAAAGCCAGCTCAGAAATATCATTCACATCATGCCAATGCAATTCGTTATCTAAAATCTGTAATTTATGATGCTGAATATTAATTAATGAATAATAGGCAACCGTAACTACCCTGCCAGCCGGATGGCGGTTAAGGGATCCTAATGTTTTAACCTGCTCCAGATAAACATCATCAAGCCCAGTTCTTTGTTTTAAAATACGAATGGCGGCTGAATCAAGCTCTTCCTTTGGATCAACAAGGTCGCCCAGCAAAGACCATTTACTCTGAAACTTTTTCAAATCACTTCTTATTAATAATACTTTCAGTTTGTTTTCATCAAAACCAAATATTACACAATCAACAGATAATGCAATCCGGTTGATGCTTTTAACTTCAGACTGTATTGCTGAAAGCGTTTTTATATTCTTTAACTGACCATTGGTTTTCGTTTTCGCCATACTCATTTTTTATAGTTTTCAGTTATTTAATATTTTACAAATTTTACCACGTTACCTCTTGTGTTTTGTTTTAGGCGGAGAAAATAAACACCCTTTGCCAGATTATCAAATTGATAGGTAATTGGTAACTGGTACCGGCCAGCTATTTGATAGGTTTTTAAAAGTGTAAGTATGCCTTGGCCCTGTGGATTAATAACTTCAATAGATACATTTCCGTTATTGGCAATGATATAATCAATAATTGCCTGCCCGGTTACAGGATTAGGAGATATCTTAATACCATACCCAAATCTCAAATTTGTTATTAGGCTATTGTGCGAAACAGTACTGAATTGACCCGTACTGTAATTAGTACCCGGCGTTGCAGAACAGTTTGCGTTAACCCGCCAATCATAAATGGATCCGGCGTTAATATTTAATATTGAAACCGACCCGCCAGTGGTTGCTGTTACAGCATTAATCCACAATCCTGAAATAACAGTTTTATAATCAACCGTATAAAAATTACCGGGTAAAGCAGTCCAGTTCAACACTGCCGAATTAAAATTGATATTTGTAACATTTAATCCGGATGGTGCCAAAGGAGTAGCTGTAACATTAACATTAATAACTGCTCTTGGCCCTTCGCCACAGGTGTTTGACTGACTTACATAATAAGCTGTACTGCCTGCTGTGGCTGTAGATGGCGTAGGGGCTGTTGTGCTACCAGTACCACCCGTTGCTGTTGTGTACCATTTAAGATTTGTACCAGTTGCAGTTAACGGTACTGCAGTTGAAAGCTGACAATAGGTAACCGGAGTGGTTACAGTTGGTGCCAGTATTGGCACTGTGATAGTAACTGTTATTGCAGCCCTTGGGCTTTCGCATCCATTTACCGTCTGGCTTACATAATATATAGTGCTACCGATTGTAGCTGTTGATGGTGTGGGTGCTGTTGGGCTGCCCGTACCACCGGTTGGGGTTGCATACCATAATAAATTGGTACCGGTTGCTGTTAACTGTGTTGCTGTTGCATTCTGGCAATAAGTAACCGGTGTGGTTACGCCGGGGGTAGATGGGATGGCATTGACATTTACTGTTATTGCAGCCCTTGGGCTTTCGCAACCATTTAC
>JANOVD010000335.1:0-2566 GCA_031417255.1 Chitinophagaceae bacterium | reverse complement strand
CTGGTCCAAAGGGGGCCTACGGATGCTCCCCGGTGGCCAACCATCTCGCGCAAGCTTCGCCCAATTCGGCGATGGCCCGGCTCTCGTAGGTGGCACTTTCCTGTTGGCTCAGCGTGTCGCGCCAGCGGCCATTGGTGCCCTTGTTGATGAAGGTTTCTGCACCACCATCCCAGAAAGCACCGCCCAGGGGAACGCTCTGCGTCGCATGGGCCTTCATGTAGTTGAAGCTGCAATGTTTCAGTATGCTGGCCCATTTCGACTCATCCACATCGATATCGAGAAAAGCTGCAATCCGCCTGATCTCGCCGGGCATGTCAGCCTTGAGTGTGGAAAAATGCACCAGCATCACATTAGGCAGGTCGCGGATTTCCCACCAAGACCTGATATTCTCCCAGAACGGCCAGAACGGGTGGCCATCCTGTGCCAGCCAATCGTTGAAGTACTGCTTGATCGAGGTTGGCGCGCGCTCGATCGGCGGACCTATGCGGCCCGGCGTATCGTTGAGTGCGTCATACCAGAGTTGATTGGCATTGCCCCATTCGCGCACGTGCAATTTCAGGCCGCCTCCACCGGTCACGGAATGAATCTTCATTTTGATCCTCCTTTTGCTGATCCCGGATTCGATAATCACCCAGTTGCGTTGGAGGACGTGTTGTAACGAGCGTTGAAAAGGCGTTCCGAACCGTTGGAATTGACAGGCGGGGGTTAGCCAGACGCCCCGGCAATGAAAGTTCTGACCTCTCGCAGGAAATCAGCGAAAGCGGGTTCGTCGCCGAGGAGGATGTGATTGGCGCTATCCAGGCTAACAAATCGGGCCCCGGGTATTCCGGCAGCCAGGGCCTTGCCTTGATCAAAGGGGACGGCTGCATCATTCCTCGCGTGCAGAACCAGGGTCGGAACTTTGACCTCACCCAGTATTGCCGAAACGTCCATGTCCCCAAACGAACAGTGAAGCCGGCTCGCATTGAACCACTCTTGCAAACGCCACAGCTGCTTGTCGTGCATTCCTACCTCTGACGGTGTTGCAGACATGCTCATTCCAATCATTCTGGGGGCCATTACGTCTAAGGCCGGACATCCGAGGGAAATTCAATGGTGACTTCGGCCCAAGCCGCAAAGAATCTTAGTGTCTGTCCTGAAACAATTTGAATTGGATGAGTCAGTTGTGATTCAAAGAGGGAGTGTCCTGATTCGATTGGAGGCTCCTGATGTGGACGGTGGCGAACCGGCGGCGGTATGACCGCGGCACCCTGCGTTATCCCAGTGACGTGACGGACGGTGAGTGGTCGTTGCTGAAGCCGCATATCCCAAGAGCCAAACGCGGCGGCAACCGGCGTCATGTGGACGAACGGGAGATTATCAACGGCTTGATGTACATTCTTTCGACGGGCTGCCAATGGCGCGCCATACCGAAAGACTTGCCGGCACGCTCGACGCTGTATGGCTACTTCGATCTGTGGAGCTGGGACGGAACGCTGGAGCGCATCCATCATGCGCTTTATATGGAATGCCGGGAAGATGCAGGGCGGGAAGCCTCGCCCAGCGCCGCCATCATCGATAGCCAAAGCGTGAAAAGCGCCGAAAAAGGGGGGCATCGGACCCGCCTGGTGGAGCCTGTCCTTGGGCCGGCCAGAGGCCGGACCCGAGGGATGCCGGCAAGAAGATCAAGGGCAAGAAGCGGCATATTCTCGTCGATACCCAAGGCCTCCTGATGCACGCTCTCGTGCATGGCGCCGGCATTCAAGACCGCGACGGCGGCGTGCTGGTGATGGCGACACTGTACGGCCTCTACCCGTTTCTGCGCAAGCTCTATGCCGATGGCGGCTACAGTGGGAAGATTTTCCAGAAGGGCGTGAAGCGGGTGATGGCCAAGCTCTCCACTGAGATCGTCAAACGCAGCGATGCGGCCAAGGGTTTCGTGGTCCTGCCCAAGCGATGGATTGTCGAACGCTCCATCGCCTGGCTGAACCGCAGCCGAAGGCTCGCCAAGGACTGGGAATGCCTCAACCAAAAATCCCGCGCTTTCCTGCTCTGGGCCTCAATCAGGCTCATGCTCAGAAAGCTTTGCAATCCCTATTGATGTTTCAGGACAGACTCTAAGAGGTGAATACTCAGGTTTGCATGCCCTGCTGATCGTTCGAGACGGCAAGTTGGCACATGAAACATATTTGCCAGGAAAAGACGAAAACTGGGGACAACAGCTAGCGTCTACCGAACACTCGCAGTCCCTCAATCATGATCTCAGGTCGATCACAAAGAGCATCGTCGCCCTACTCTACGGCATCGCTCTCAACAGCGACTTGGTGCCCCCGGCGGAAACAAAACTCATGGAGGCCCTGCCAGAATATCAGCACTTTTTAACCGGCAGTAACAAGCGCCTAATATCCATCGATCACGTGCTTTCGATGCGCGTGGGCCTGACCTGGAATGAAGACTTCCAATACTCGAATTTGACGAACGGCGAACGGCAAATGGAGCAGGCGCCAGATCGCATTCGATACATTCTTGATCGGCCGATGTCTGAAAGGCCCGGAAGCCACTGGGTTTATAGCGGCGCTTCGACAAC
>JANOVD010000334.1:0-8213 GCA_031417255.1 Chitinophagaceae bacterium | reverse complement strand
TAAACTTATCTGGCCAACAACATCAGCATAAGTAGGTTCAATTTCTTTTGGTTTACTGCTCACCACTTCCACCGGTTCAAGGTCGGCAGGACGAATACCCTGCTTATTTAATTCTTTTATTTTTTTAACACGCTCAATGGTTAAAGGATATTGTTTATTGCTATCGGGCATGGTGTACCACATCAGGTTTCTAAAAATATCTTTCTTAACCAAAAATGCACGGCTTTTTTCCATCTCTATCATATCTGCATCTTCGGGAAAAAACTGCAGGGCATCCATGTAGGTATCCAGTTCGTAATTTAAACAGCATTTAAGGCGGCCGCACTGACCGCTTAATTTGGTTTGGTTGATGCTTAAATTCTGGTAACGTGCTGCATTGGTATTTACACTTTTAAAATCGGTTAGCCAGCTGCTGCAACAAAGCTCACGGCCGCAACTGCCTATGCCACCTACTTTTCCGGCTTCCTGGCGTGCACCAATCTGCCGCATTTCTACTTTTACTTTAAACTCGCCGGCGTATAATTTTATAAGTTCTCTAAAGTCAACACGGTCATCGGCAATATAAAAAAATGTGGCTTTGCGGCTGTCGGCCTGCACTTCTACTTCGGCCATTTTTAAATCTAATTTTAACTGGCGGGCCATGGCACGACTGCGAATTAAAACATGGGCTTCACGGGCCTTTGACTCAACCAATTTGGCAATATCTGCATCGGTAGCACGGCGTAAAACTTTTTTTATCTCGGGGCTCTTTTCATCAACCTTGCGTTTTTTCATTTGTAAACGAACCAGCTCGCCGGTTATATTTACCATGCCTACATCAAAACCGCTCACGCCTTCTACGGCAATCATGTCGCCTTTTTCGTAATAATGCAAAGTATTGTTCCTGAAAAAATCTTTACGGCTGCCATTGTTAAAACTTACTTCAATAATGCGGCAACTGCTTTCGGGATCGCTGAAAGGTAAATTGGCAAGCCAGTCATGTACATTCATACGGTTGCAACCGCCGGTTGAGCAACTGCCATGACTCTGACAACCACCCGGTGCTCCTCCATCTTTTGAGGTTCCGCAACCTCCGCTTCCACATCCCATATGTTGGTTAATTAAAAATTAGAAATAAAATAAGGAGAGATTTTATTGGGCCGGGCTGCAGAATTACTATTTCAGTTTCGTTGTTGTCGCTCCCAATAGCTATCGGGACTTGTACTTTATTTTTCTACTCGGCAGGTAATGTTGCTAAATGGTATGCCGATGAAAGGATTGCGATGCAACGATGCTCAATATTGTTGAAAAAGCTGGTATCAAAATATTATGAATACACACACATCAACTCAAATAAGTAATTTCTGTTCCCTGCTGCTCTCTGCCTCAATTCACCAAAATTAACGATTTGTTGTTAATAATATGATATAACCTGATGGAAAGTGCATGAAACAGCATTTTTGCGTTGGCATTACGCTCAATATAGTAGCTGGCTTTGTCTAATTCGGTAATAATTGCCCCCTGCTGGCCCAAATCGCAGAGTTTGTTTAGTCGCAGGGCAAAGTCAAATTCGTTTCTTGTTTCTTGTTGATTTGTTTCTTGTTTCTCGTTTGCAGGGGCAATTACCCTTATTCTTATTGCCTGTTCAAGCAGGTGAATAAAGTATTTAAGGAACTGCTTTTGTTTTTCCCGGCCCAGTTTAGCGGTTTCGTCAATCCATTTTACCTGGGCAACGGGCCCGGTGCGGATGATGGCATTCAGCCATTCCCGCAACATAACTTCCCAATCATCATCGGCGTGTTGTAATAATTGAAGCGCTTCACGGTAATTTCCTTCGGCAACGGCGGCAATTTGCCGGGCCTTTTCAATCCCGATTGCTATCGGGACACCGGCACTCAATTCCAGGGCGGCTTCCACTTCCAGGTTGCTGAGCAAGGGAATTTTTACCAATTGGGTACGGGATAAAATGGTTGGCAGTATCAGGTCTTCATTTTCGGCAACCAGAATAAAAAGTGTATTTGGTGGAGGCTCTTCTATTAGTTTTAATAATTTGTTTCCTTCCTTGCCTAAAAATTCGGGCATCCACATGATGAGGATCTTGTACTCGCTTTCAAAACTTTTGAGGTTTAGTTTACGGATGATATCGTTACACTCGTGTGCTGAGATATTACCCTGCTTGTTTTCGGTACCTATGAATTGCAACCAGTCGTACAGATTGCCATACGGGTTTGTTACAATAAACTCCCGCCATTCTTTTATAAAATCGGTGCTGATGGGTTTTTCGCCGGTTTTTTTTGTAATAACAGGATATGAGAAATGTATATCGGGATGAATGAGTTGGTTGGCTTTGGTGCAGGCGGGGCAAGTGCCGCAGGAATCGTTGTCTTTTGTTTGTGGTTTGTGGTTTGTGCCCGCCCGGATGACACGGTCGGACGGGGTTTGTGGTTCTGATGCTGCAAACAGATCAACTTCTTTTGGTTGGGGATTGCACACAATATATTGTGCAAATGCCAGAGCCAGTTGCAATGCACCGCTTCCTTCTTTACCTAAAAATAATAAGGCATGGCTAAGCCGGTTGTGTTGCACCATTTGTACAAGCTGCTCTTTGGTTTCTTTTTGCCCGGTGATGGATTGGAATTGCATGGGTGCAAAGATAGATGAAGTGGGTTGAGTTGAAAACTCAAAACCAGAGCATAATCATTAGATATGAGGACGAGAAAAAATAGCTTTTTCATATTCTTCTATTTCACTCTCCATTTGATTTTTAATTCGTATTAAAGAAACAATAGCAGCTTCAATTTGCAGATTGGTAACATCCTTCTTTTTTTTATCTAACAGGATAGCTTCAACTTCCAGAATTTTTGTTTTTGTAATATTATATTGCTTCTCGTTTTCAATCATATTATTTGTCAAAGTTTAGAAGTAATCTCCTCACTCATCGGCTTTACCATACTTTTAAAATGACCGATCAGTTTGCCGTTTTCATCCAGTAAAAATTTATTAAAGTTCCAGGATACTTTTGCATCCATTACGCCATTTTCAGCTTTATTACAAAGCCATTTGTAAATGGCTGCCATATCTTTTCCTTTTACAGATATTTTTGCTGCCATAGGAAAAGTTACACCGTAATTTTTTTTGCAGAACGCTTCAATGGTTTCATTGCTACCGGGCTCCTGCGAAAAAAAGTTATTGGCCGGGAAGCCAACGATCACCAACTTGTCTTTATATTTTTCATATAATTTTTCCAGGTCTTCGTATTGTGGAGTAAAGCCGCATTTGCTGGCGGTATTTACAATTAAAATTTTCTTTCCTTTAAAATCGGCAAAGTCAATGGTGCCACCATTTAATGATGCTACTTTAAAATCATAAATGGTTTGGGTTTGTACAGTTGCTTCCGGTTTAGAAACCAAACTGCTCCAAAAAAATGTAAAAGAAAGAGTGATCAGTTTTATCATGATTATAATTTGCCAGTTATTTCTTCACTCATGGGCTCAACCTTACTTGGAAAGTACTGAATTAAATTTCCTTTTTCATCCAGTAAAAATTTTCCAAAATTCCATTTTATCTCAGCATCCATTACACCATTTTCAGCACTACTGGTTAGCCATTTAAAAACAGGTGCCATATCATCTCCTTTTACAGAAACCTTTGCTGCCATTGGGAATGTAACACCGTAATTCTTTTTGCAGAATTCCTGTATCTCTACGTTGCTGCCGGGCTCCTGTCCGCCAAAATTGTTTGCCGGAAAACCAACTATCACCAATTTGTCTTTATAAGTATCATATAATTTTTGTAAGCCTTCGTATTGTTTTGTATAACCACATTTGCTGGCTGTGTTTACGATCAATATTTTTTTGCCTTTGAATTTTGAAAAATCAATTGTACTGCCTTCCAAACCTTCTACTACGAAATCGTAGATAGGCTTTACAACAGGAGTAACTTCTGATTGTGCTGCTACCACTTGTGCTGTTACATTGGTTGTTTGTAAAAAAGATGAAAGAAAGATTGTACTGATTGCGATTAACTTTATCATGATGTGTTTTTTTATGATTAACGAAGGTAAAACTGTTTTGTTCAAATTATTTTAAAGATTACAAGGGCTTAACCGTGGTTTCCCGGGGTTACTGTTTTTCATAACAACCCAGATCCGGCAATCCAACATTTCGGTTCTTATCATCAAGGTCTTTTAAAAAACCGGTTAATGCTCCTGCATTTATTGCTGGAGATGCTGCATTTTTTGTAATTCTGAAATCAAAAATTCTTTTATTTACATTAATACTGTCAAATGCAGGATCTGCATTTATGAAATTACCGTTTAAAACGCTGTTGGCAGGATCGGCAACTGCACGATAAATATTTTTATCGAATAAAACTGTAAAAAGATTTGCTCCCTGTTTGTTAACTGTTACTTCGCTGGTTACAATGCCATCATCGCCCCAAAAAATATTGTTGCGGAAAACAGCATTTAAATTGGCTGTTAATGTGCCTCCAGCCTGCTCAATAAAATTATTTACATTAAGTACCGGGTTTTTATGGGTAAGATAATTATTTGAATAAGCTGCAACTGTGCAGTGGGTGAAATTATAAATACCCCCATAGCTTAAAATAATATTACTACCGCAATTGCTGATTAAACTATTATCGGCCTGCAGACTGCTGTTTACACAATATATACCTGCATCGTATGCATTGTCAACAATACATTGGTGCAGTATTAGTTTTGGGTTTGCATTAATGGATGGCTTTTCAACAACAATGGCCTGGTATGCATTTTTTACCACAGCATAATTAAGTACATTGTTTTTACTGCTGCCACGGAAATAAATGCCGGGCCAGCTTGCAGGAAGATCTATGTAGCCATCATCCAACCTGTCGCCTGTAAAAATTACATTGCTGGCTTTTGTTCCGTTAACTGTTAATGTGCCATCAACAATAAATGGCGCAGTTGCATGAGCATAAATTTTACAGCCGGGTTGTATGGTTAATGTAGCTGTGGTATCAATGCGTAAACTGCCAAGAATTACATAAGGCAGGTTGTTTGTCCAAACCACATTGCCGGTAATTACCCTGTTGCGTAAAAAATTTGCATTTTGTCCGTATGCCTGTAATTGAACGTAGCGGTTATTGCCATTGTAGTTTACCAAAATACTGTCACTTACTAAAAAAGGAAGATTTGCAGCATTGGGGTTGATAGTAACAGAAACAAAAACATAGATACTGTCATTGGCTTCAATATCCAGGTTATTTACTTCAGTAGTTGCAGCACCATCAACATTCATTTTGTAAGCAGATGTTGTACCGCCCATTAGTTTTACTTTGCCCAGGCGAAGCTTTTGATTGTTTTCGTTAATGATCTTGAATGATTTGGTTATTGAACCGGTTGTTGTAAAAACAGTATCGTATTTTAATGTATCGGCAGTTATGTTAAGCCGGGCCAGTTGACTGGTAATGAGAGCGTCTTTTTTGCAGGAAGTTGTTATCAATAGGCAATAGGCAATAGGCAATAAGCAAAAAAGGAATTTGTATCTCTTCATTTTTCAAATTTAGACTTATTTGGTTAAATGTATTAAGGTTCCGTTCCGTGTATTTCTACTTCGCTCAATACACTTATGCTTCGACTCCACTCAGCACACTTCGACTCCGCTCAGTACGTTCAAACTTCGACTCCGTTCTTTTCTATTTAGCAGCATAAGCCAAAGTTGCAATACTTAACTCAACATTTGCTGTTTCAAGTATAACATTGCCACAGGCTTCCAAAGTGGCACCGGTGGTTACCACATCATCTACCAACAACAAATGTTTGCCGGTCAATTCATTTTCTTTTGCCACTTTAAAACTGCTTTTTACATTTTCCCAACGCTCGTTACGGTGTTTATGGGTTTGGGTTTCGGTAGCATGTTGGCGAATAACTGCGCCGTTTAAAACAGGTATGTTCATTACAGAAGAGATGCCATTACAAATTATCGTTGCCTGGTTGTAGCCACGTTTATGCTCTTTATCGGCATAAAGCGGCAAAGGAATTATTGCATCAATGGAAGAGAACCGGTTGCTGTTCAATAAAGTTTTTCCCATGACCTCTCCCAGGTAAAAACCAATTTTGGTATCGCCATTATATTTAAGCTGATGAATAAGATGCTGTATTAAAAATTCTTTTGAAAAATAAAACTGGCTGTAAGCAGCCGTTAATTGAATTCTTCCCCAAAAATCTTTTTCAATTTGATTGTTTGCCAGTGCAGCAAAATTGGTGTGTGGTAAATTATGAATGCATTTAAGGCAAAGCAAATCATCTTCTTTCAACAGATCAGAGCCGCAACCGGTACATACATGCGGATAGAAAAGATGGAGTGTACTGTTGACAATATTTTTTAGTAGAGCAATCATCTTAAAATAATTACTACAACAAGTTAAAATAAAAGATGATTAAATCAAACTTGGTTTAAATATGGTAATTTGTATTCTATATTTGCAAAACGTACTAATGCTCAAGGTATAAATCAAGAATTAGTTTAATTTTTAGCTTCAACCCTGCTCAAAATGAAAAAAATTATTTTTGTATTATTTCTTCCCTTGTTTGCTGTAGCCCAACCTACTAAAGATGTGCGGAAAGAAGCATTTGAACCGCCATTTAAAATTGCAGGGACCATAAATATATTAGCACTTGCAGACATTTATCTGCCCACCATTCAAACAGGCGTTGCATTTAGGATAAACAAAAAAATTATTAATGAGCTTGATTTTGGATTTCCCATTCATTACAAAGGTTTTTTTGATAGTTTACCCAATTATTTTACCCATTTTAAAATTAAGAATTCAGTAATGCATGTTTTAGGTAAACATATGTTTTATGTTGGAGTAGTTTTATTTTATACATATCTTAACAGATTTGATAAGTACGGAAAGTATCAGGATGATAATGGTAAATACGATTATCAGTCGGCAGAATGGAAGAAAGAAATATTTGGATATGGAATTAAAGGAGAAAAATATTTCAAATTATCCAGGAAGGTACTTGTTAATTTATCTATTACATTAGGCCAACGCTTTGTAAATGCAAAAATATTTCCCAAAGGGGTTAATCCAAATCCAGTAATGGCTGCAGATTTTGGGAATTGGTTTGCTAAAACAGGTAATTTTACAACGCCACATTATGAGTTGGGTTTTAAAGTTGTTTATAAATTTTTAGAATAAATATTGATACAGTTCTTCAACTTTACCCAACGGCACCACTTCAATATTAAATTTTTGTTTGCCCAGCGATTTGGAGTTGTATTTGCTCACTATAATTTTTTCAAACCCTAATTTCTCTGCTTCGGCAATACGTTGTTCAATCCGGTTAACGGCCCTTATCTCGCCACTTAAACCAATTTCGCCGGCAAAACAATAATGTTGATTGATAGGAGAGTCGTCGTAACTACTTAACAATGCAGAAACAATTGCAAGGTCAATAGATGGGTCTTCAACTTTTATGCCACCCGCAATATTTATAAAAACATCTTTTACGCCAAAATGAAAACCGCCTCTTTTTTCAAGCACGGCCAATAATAATTGTAAGCGGCGCAAATCAAAACCACTTACCGTACGTTGAGGAGTGCCGTAAACACTTTGTGTAACCAATGCCTGTCCTTCAATTAATAAAGGGCGCATGCCTTCCATGGTTGCTGCAATGGCAATGCCGCTTAGCTGTTCTTCTTTTTGCGTAATTAATAATTCTGAGGGATTGTTTACAGCTCTCATACCTGTGCCCGTCATTTCATAAATACCCAGCTCAGATGTAGAGCCAAAGCGGTTTTTAAGCGTTCGTAAAATGCGATAAGCATAATGCTGATCACCTTCAAACTGTAAAACTGTGTCTACCATATGCTCTAAAATCTTAGGCCCTGCAATGGTACCATCTTTGGTAATATGGCCAATTAAAAAAACCGGTGTGTTTGTTTCTTTGGCAAAGCGTTGCAGTTCACCTGCAGTTTCTCTTATCTGGCTGATGCTGCCGGCGCCGCTTTCTACAAAAGGCGATTGCAATGTTTGAATAGAATCAACAATAACCAGTTGAGGTTTCAGTTTTTTAATTTCCTGGAAAATTGTTTGTGTGCTGGTTTCGGTAAGAATATAAAAATTATTGCTGCCAATGCCGATACGGTCAGCACGCATTTTTATCTGTTGCTCACTTTCTTCGCCACTTATATATAGTGTAACAATATCTTTAAGTTGCAAACCTATTTGTAAAAACAAAGTTG
>JANOVD010000333.1:0-6121 GCA_031417255.1 Chitinophagaceae bacterium | reverse complement strand
TACTTCGGCACCTACAGCTTTTAAAATATCTGCTTTCTCTTTTGATTGCTTATCTGTGGTTGTAAAAATGCATTTATAACCCTTTATACAGGCTGCTAAAGCCAGGCCCATACCGGTATTGCCGCTGGTGCCTTCAATAATGGTTCCGCCGGGTTTAATTTTTCCTTCCTTTTCTGCTACTTCCAGCATTTTTAATGCCATACGGTCTTTAATAGAATTACCGGGGTTAAAATATTCAACCTTTGCCAATACCGTGCAGGAGAGGTTTTTGGTTATATTGTTTAGTTTGATAAGGGGAGTATTACCAATAGTATCCAGGATATTATTTAGCCACATATAAAATCGTTATTTGCGGCAAAGGTAATTTTTTAAGTTTAATTGCCGGTTATTAGATGATCAGGCAATTCATTTTAAAAAACAGCATAACAACCTGGTGCTTTATAAAAAATCCGGAGTTTTATATTCTTAAATAAAAGAGGCTGCCCTTTTGAGACAGCCTCTTTAAAAATATTTTCCGCATTCTATTTGTTAGAATTAATACAACATTCTTTTCTTCTTATTTTCTATAAAGTGTTATTTCAACTCTACGGTTTAGCCATTGCTGTTCGATATTAACCGGACGTTCTGCTCCATAAAATGAAGTCGTGATCCTGTTTGCATTAATGTAATAACTCTGGAAATAATCTCTTGAAATATTAGCCCGTTCGGCCGATAAGCGCATATTAACCGCATCAGTTCCCGTTGTATCAGCATGCCCGGCTATGATTACATAAAGTGAATTATCCGCCTTTAGTATATCTACAATGCGTTTTAAGATCTGGAAAGCATCAGGTAATAAATTGGACCTTTCAAAATCAAAATAGATCAGGTAGGTCATAGAGTCGACAGTAGTATTAATTAATTGGGCACCTTCTACAACGGGTATCGGGCAACCTTTATTTTCAGCACTACCTGCTATGAACGGACATACATCTACATCATCTTTTAAACCATCACCATCTGTATCAGGAACCGGGCATCCGAGGTAATGTAAGATACCGGCTTCAGTTGGGCATTTGTCCAGTTCGTCGTTAACGCCATCGGCATCGGTATCCGGAACCGGGCAACCCTGGTACCGTATAAAACCTACTACATCAGGGCATTTGTCATCCATATCAGCTATGCCATCAGCATCTTTATCAGGGCAGCCCTGCAGATAAGTAAGGCCCGGTGTATCGGGGCACCTGTCAAATACATCCAGTATACTATCGCCATCCCGGTCTGTGGGTGTTACTACAGCAGGAATTGGAACCGGGGGTTTTACCGGCGGGGGTTTCATTTTAATTGTATAGGCAATTTTTATTTGCGTGCTGTAATAACCATCCTTGTTTTTGGGATTACCACGGGGTAATTTTAAATTTGCCGGATAAGGCTCGCCCCCGGGAACTTCATTTCCCCGGTATGTAAATTTAGATGTGAGCGGGTTGCGGGCATCAAGCACAGCTTTTTCAACATAGCCATTATAACTAACATCATCCAGGTAATCGGTTCCTGTAAAACGGTAATTAAATTCAAGATGAAGACTTACATTTTTACTGGCTGCTATTTTTAAACCAAAACCAACCGGAATTGTAACAGCAGTTTTGCTGTACATACCCGGGAAACCTGCAAGGCCCTGGCCTTCGGTACCCAGTTCACGCAGGTTTTGTTTTTTGCCCGATACATCGTTGGCATACGGATTAAAAAACATTAACCCAACTCCGGCCGACACATAAGGTGTAAAGCCGTGTTTTTTAATATTGAGTAAATAATAATCCAGTCCCAAGGCTATATCAACAATATTCGATTTAAAACTGAGGTTTCGGGCTATGTATTGAACACCCTTGTTTTTACTGTCGGCTGCCTTAACCTGCTGTATTCCAACATCAAACCTGGCGCTGAATTTATTTGCAAAAGCATAAGAAGCACCGGCACCAAAAGCAAAGCCTGATTGGGAGTAAAACCTGTTATGTTCCATCAGGTCTCCAAAATAATTGGCAATACCTATTCCTGCAGAAATACTGAGTTCAGATGATTGGTCATCGTTGGTAATCGATTTTTCGTTACCAGATTTTTCCTTTTTTTTATTTACCGGGGCTTTTTCTTTAGGAAGTGTTTGCTGTGCAATGGTATTCATGCTAATTATCATCCAAATAACAAATACACAGAGTTTGATGAACTTCATAAGCAATTGAATTTTGAATTATAATTTGAAAATAAATTTAAGCTGTGTGGTATAATAAGCATCATTATTTTTTGGGTTGCCACGAGAAAGTGTCCTGTTTTTTGGATAAGCACCTGAACCTACTTCGTTACCACGCCAGGTAAATGTAGCTGTTACCGGGTTTCTTGCATCCAGTAATACTTTATCAGGATAAACCGTGCTTACATCATCCAGGTAATCGGTTCTGGTTATACGGTAGGTAAAATCCAAAGACAGCATAATTTTTTCATTAATCGGGTATTTTACACCAATACCTAAAGGAAATATAACAGCAGCGCTACTGTAGAAATCGGGGTAACCTGCCAGGCCCTGGCCTTCGGTACCCAGTTCTCGCAAAAGCGTTTTTTTACCAGTTGCATCTTCTGCAGACGGACTAAAAGCCATTACGCCAACACCGGCAGATATATAAGGACTAACAGTGAAATTCTCTAAATTCAGTATTGTATATTCTCCAGATAATGCAAAATCAAAAACAGTTGATTTAAAACTCAGGTTACGGTCTTTGTGAGCACCTGTATTTTCACTGTCACCAGCTTTTATCTTTTGAAATCCAACATCAAATCTGGCAGCAAGTTTGTTGGTAAAGGCATAAGATATAGCACCACTGAAAGTCAGGCCGGGTTGAGCGTAAAGCTTATTACCCTGTATAAGATCTCCTAAATAACTGGCAGCACCAACTCCTACAGAAACATTAAATTTTGATGAGCCTTCTTCACCAAGGCTTTTTAAACCAGGGCTTCTTACACCAGCTCTTGCTTTAGCAGCATCCTTTTGAGCAATGGCACTAAAGCTGATAACCAAACCTATAACCAGTGCGTAAAGTTTAATGATTTTCATGTGTTTTTTATTTTAAGATTTATTATTAAAAACCAATTCTGGACTCTTATGTGATTCATTATTATTTCAGCTTGAAATTAAATACCGTTTTACACGGTAGCAAGTTACACATATAATTTTAGTAAAAGTGGTTTCAATACCAAAAAAATGTTTATGGTATTTAAAGCCAAAATTTATTGGTAATACACTGTTTTACAATTGATAGTATAAAAATGAGGTAATGATTTTATTGTTTATCAAGAATTTCGAGTGCCTTTTTTATACTTTCATCTGCTGTATTCATTACCTCAAAAAAACCTTCATTGCGCCACAATTGCCTGGCAATACTTGATTTAATACTATTGGTAAGATCGGTTTTTTCTTTTACAGTAACTGAAGAAAGATTTACTGAATCTTTTACAGCCGCTGCCTGTACAAACTGTTTCCAATGCTCTTCACTAAAAATAAATCCTTTTATAAAATCATTTGGAGTTTTAAAAACATTTAACCGGGGGAGGTTTTGCAAATAAAAGTTATAGGCAAAATTGCTGATGGTATTCTTTGCATAAACCGTAGCTGAATTTTTACTGAAACCTGCAGTATCAATGGCAATAAAATAATCGGGTGTAATGCCGCCATTGCCATAAACCGTTTTTCCATTCTTTGTTTTATATATTTTTCCGGTATCATTTTTTACCGAATCGGGGCTTTGTGTTTCTCCGTCATGATATCGTTTACTGATTTCATTGTAATAAGCTTTACCGCCATTGCTGTATGGCCGCTGAATACTTCTGCCAACCGGTGTAAAATACCTGGCCACAGTTAAACGTAAGGCACTTTTATCACTCAGATCAAATTGTTCCTGTACCAGGCCTTTTCCAAAAGTTCGCCGGCCTATGATGGTTGCCCTGTCCCAATCCTGCAGGGCACCTATTAAAACTTCGCTTGCACTTGCCGATCCTTCATCTGCTAAAACAATAAGTGCGCCTTTCTCAAACTGGCCATTGCGGCGGCAGCGGTATTCTTTTTTATCAACATGCTTTCCTTCGGTATATGTAATTAATTTATCTCCTTCCAGAAATTCATCAGCAATTTCCACTGCTTCGTCTAAAATGCCGCCGCCATTGCCTCTCAGGTCAAGTATTAGTTTTTGTAAACCTGCTTTTTTTAATGCTTCAAGGGCTTCCATAAACTCACGATAGGTTACCGAAGAGAATTTGTTCAACCGTATATACCCAATTTCTTTGGTCATCATATAACTGGCATCAATGCTGCTTAAAGGAATCGCATCACGGGTAATGGTAACCTGTTTTTTATTGTTGTTGCGTAAAAAAGTAATGATAACTTTTGTTCCTCTGTCTCCACGTAATAGCTTTCTGTAATCATCAGCTTTGGTTTTATTTCCGGCAACCAAACTGTCGCCAACTTTAATAAATTTGTCGCCTGTTGATAATCCGGCTTTAAAACCCGGCCCGTCTTTTAAAACATGTATCACATTCAGGGTATCGTCAAAAATGTTGAACTCAATGCCGATACCAAAAAACTTGCCGGCCAGGTCTTCATTTACCTGTTGCAGTTCTTCGACGGGTATAAAAACAGAGTGGGGGTCTAACTTACTCAGCATGGCCTGTATGGCAGTGTCGGCAAGGGCATCCATTTGCACATCATCTACATAGCGGCTATTTATCAGGTCAATAATTTCCTGAACCGGCCTTCGTTTTTCGGCAAAAAAGAAACTTTTCCCAGGCATACTGTCTCTCATTTTATAGCCGAGATACATGCCAATGATCATCGTTATACTAAACAGCAGGGGTAACCAAACCTGTATTTTTCTTTTATTCATTTTGCGAAGATAAGGAGAAGCAACAAGGGGAATGCAAGCTGCAAGGGAGAAGTTTTGGAATAAAAGACCAAACTAAAACTTTATCCTCCTGCTGGGATCAAAAAATGTTTTATCAATAAAATTTCTCCCTTGAGTCTTGTAGCTTGCAGCTTTATAATCAAAATGATTTAACTTCAAACCAAATAATACCTTTTTAATGCCTGTAAAACTTATTGCTGACAGTGGATCAACCAAAACAGAATGGTGTTTACTGAACGGGAAATCAAGGAAAACCTTTTACACACAGGGTTTAAGCCCATATTTTCTTTCGGCAGAGCAAATAGAATATATTATTAACGAAGAGTTGAAATTCAAATTGAAAAATACAGAACCTGATGAAGTATTTTTTTATGGAACGGGTTGCAGTAATGCCGACAATGTTAAACTGGTTAAAAAAGCCATTCAGAAAGTTTTTACTACTGCAAAAATAAATGTAGATCACGACCTGATGGGAGCAGCCAAGGCCCTTTGTGGCCATGAAAAGGGTATTGCCTGTATATTGGGCACAGGCTCTAATTCATGTTATTACAATGGGAAAAAAATAATGAAGAACAGTCCTGGTTTGGGATATGTTTTGGGAGATGAAGGCAGTGGGGCTTACCTTGGCCGAAAAGTAATTCAGTATTTTTTATATAATACCTTTGATGAAGACCTGATGTACCGTTTTAATGCAAAGTATAATACCAACCGCGACGAAATACTTACGGCCGTTTATAAAAAACCATTACCAAACCGTTACCTGGCTGCATTTACCGTTTTTTTAATTGAAAACCGGGGCCATTACATGATTGAAAATATTATTGAAGACAGTTTTAATGATTTCTTTTTTAACCATATTTATAAATATCGTGAAAGCTGGACAATGCCTATCAATTTTACCGGTAGTGTAGCCTATGGTTTTAAAGATGTTTTAAAAGATATGTGCAGCTCTTATGAAATTCAGTTGGGTAAAGTAATTAAAAAACCTATGGACGGGTTGGTCAAATTTCATCAGTAAAATCTATGTCGTTTAACAGCATTACAGAATCTGAATCAAATTACAGGCATTTAGAAAAGATGCCGGTTATCGATATTTTAGCCAATATTAATAATGAAGATAAAACAGTACCTGCTGCCATTGAAAAGGTAATTCCTCAAATTGAGCAACTGGTAACAGTAATTGTTGATAAAATGCTGATGGG
>JANOVD010000332.1:0-1599 GCA_031417255.1 Chitinophagaceae bacterium | reverse complement strand
CTCCCACCTCCCCGGCGGCAGGCGGCAATCAGAATTTAAGGAGCGGCCAATCCAGCCGTTAAACAATGCGTTGTGCTCGTCTGCTTTGGGCAGGGCGATCCGTTCCGCAGGCAATTCGTGATTGCCTTCCAGCCCGCGAATGGGCGTAATGCTGAAGCTTGTGCATTGGCTCCACGATTCGTGGAAATTCACAGAAGCGGCAAGGACGCTCCATCGGGAACGGATCTCCCATCAGGGTACAGGCATGGCGAGCCTTTTTGTGTATGATTATGAGTAAAATGATGATGTTGTGGTTGTGGCTGGCGGTCCTTCCAGGCGCGCTCGCGGCTGATTATTTTGTGGCACCCACTGGGCTGCCGGCGGGGACTGGTTCTGCGGCCAATCCGTGGTCACTGACCGCGGCAATTTCGCCACTGTCGCCGGCCGGGCCGGGCGACACGGTGTGGCTGCGGGGCGGGGTGTATCGCGGGCAGTTCAACAGCTACGCGGCGGGAGATTCCAATGCGCCCGTCACCTTTCGCGGGATGCCCGGCGAGCGCGTGACCATCGACGGGGTGGAGACGAACGAGACCACGTTCATCATCTACGGGCCTCACTCCATCTACCGCGACTTCGAGCTGACGAATTCCAAGACCAACCGCGCGCCCGGGATAGCACGGTCGGCCGCGATCTACACCTATGCGGATCATGTAAAGCTCATCAACCTCGTCTCGCATGACAACGGACTGGGCGTGGGCTTTTGGAAGGAGGCGGTCGATTCGGAGGTTTACGGCTGCCTCATCTACAACATCGGCTGGCAGAAGACGAACGAAGGGACGGGGCATTCGATCTATTCCCAGAATGAAACCGGGACCAAGCGCATCTGCGATAACATCATCGCCAACGGCTTTGGCTTCGGCGTGAACATCTACACGGAGGGCGGGCAGATTCGTGGCTATAATCTGGAGGGCAACATCGTCTTCCAGAGCGGCGCGTGGGGACCGCAATCGACGGTGTTCCCGAATATCTTCGTCGGCGGGTTCCCGCCCGCGTCGGGCATCCGCCTGGCGGGCAACGCGACGTTTCATCCGCTGGCGGCCTTTGGCTCGGATCTGTTGTTGAGCTACGGCGCGCAGACGAACAACGAGGATCTCGTGGTCACGGACAACCTCATGGCGGGTGGCAACTCGGTGTTCACCGCGCAGTATTACCGGCAGGTCACATTCACGAACAACACGGTCTTCGGACTGACGGAGAATCTGGTGAACGCGGGGCCCTTCAGCCAGATCACCAACTTGACCTGGGATTACAACCGGTACTACGGCGGTGACAGCGCGGCTTTCATCGATGGCAATAACGCGCAGACCTTCAGCTCGTGGCAGACGAACACCGGCGCGGATGCGTCGAGCTTCCAGACGAACGCGCCGCCGACCGGCGCCTGGACGCTTTTTCGCACCAACCGTTACGACCGCAAGCGCGCGCACCTGGCCATCTACAACTGGGACTTGCTCGACGCGGTGAGCATCGGCGCCACGGCGCTGCTGACCAATGGCGAGGCCTTCGAGATTCGCAATGCGCAGGATTATTATGGAGCGCCGGTGCTGCGCGGCGTCTTCAACG
>JANOVD010000331.1:0-3874 GCA_031417255.1 Chitinophagaceae bacterium | reverse complement strand
GAAGTTGCCGTGCTCGACAAATCCATTGCCGTGCTGCCGTTTGCCGATTTGAGCGAACAGAAAGATCAAGGTTGGTTTAGCGATGGGCTCACCGAAGAGATTTTAAATAGCCTCGCCCATGTAAAAGGGCTCAATGTCATTTCGCGCACCTCTTCATTCGCTTTTAAAAACAAGAACCTCCGCATACAAACAATAGCGGATTCATTGGGGGTTAATTACATCGTGGAAGGCTCGGTAAGAAAATCTGATAATGGCTTGCGCATCACCGCTCAGTTGATACGTGCCAAAGATGGCTTCCATATCTGGTCAAATACCTATGATAGAAACGCCAAAGACATTTTCGCACTACAACAAGAAATAGCCACAAAAATTGCAGAGAGTCTTGATATATCGCTGGATGAAAAGGCGATCGAACAGATGCATTGGGCTGGCACTACCAGCGCTGAAGCATACTTGGCTTTTTTAAAAGCTCGTGCTCTAGACAATCAGGCCCATGAACGTAGCCGGTTTGTCGATCTAGCAACATTAAAAAAAGCGAATTCCTATTATGAACAATCTTCGCTGCTTGATCCGGATTTTGTTAACCCGTATTTGTTTCATGCTGATTTCTTTCTTCATTATGTGTTAAAGGATAATCCTCACTATCTTGATACTCTTACCGATCAGCAGGCCTATACGCATTTTAATGATGACCTGGCCAACGCCATCGCCCGTTCAAAGGAGCTTTCACAGAGCGATTATTATCGAATACCCCAAACGATGTATTCGAACAATTGGACAAATTTCCGTCAAGTGATTGAGAAAAGTTTGTTTGGCAAGGATGCAGCAAGGCATTTCAAATACCAAAACTTTGATTTATCGACATTGTTGATTTGTTTGGGTTATGGTGAGCAAGTATCAAAACTAAGCGAAGATATTTTGTTACAAGACCCTTCTATGGTTGAGTCTGCCAGAAACATTGTCTTGAACCTGATGTATTTAGGTAAATACGAAGAGGCCTTGAAGAAGATGGAAACGATGAATACGACCCCCACAAGGTATGGTGTGGATGATTATAAATTATTTGTGATGATTCAATTGGGTAAATTGGATGAGGCCTATGATCTTATCATTCAAGATTCCAATCAAGAATACTTTCCATATTATGACCTAAAGGCAATTATATTAGCCAAGCAAGGAAAGATGGATGAGGCTAAAAAAATATTGAAGATGGAGCATAGATCAAGTCCCTATTATCTTTTAGCCGTGGATGCCGTACTGGGAAGACAGGAAGCAAACAAAGAAGCTGCGCTGATGGACAAAAAAATCCTGTTGGACTTTCCTCTTTTCAGAAGTATCTTTTTGTCACGTGAAAATCCCCCTTACGATCTTAGTGCAACGCCAAACTTTGCCAGAAGATTACGTCAGGCTGGTGCTGAAATAAAGTAAAATCAGTAAAATGTCTTCAATAGTTCCACCTTCGAATACGACATCCACCTTCGCTCCGCTATGGTGGACAGGTCTTCATCCCTTATCGCCACAGCGATAACCTGCCTACCGGACAGGCAGGCCTCGATGGCTGGGTAACAGACTTTGTTCAGTGGGTTGAAAGAAGAATTGGCCTGAGTCATTTAAGATGTCGCTCCTTTTTTCTTAGCTTTATATCAAAATAGAAATATGTATTCCGATAGCAAGAAAATACAATTGATTGAAGAGGTATTGAGGCTGGATGACCGCTCTGTTATAAAAGAGCTAGAGGCCGTTCTTAAACGCTCGAAAGTCAAAACGAAAATAAAACCGAAGACCGGAAAGCAAAAGTTGCTTCATGAGTTGAGCGAATCCATAAAAGAAGTGGGATTGGCCAAAAAAGGCAAAATAAAACTTCAATCTGCTAAGGACTTCATCAATGGACTTTAACGTTGAGGTCACTTCCTATTTTAAAAAGCAGGCCAAGCGGTTGATCAAAAAATATCCTTCTTTGAAAGCTGAGGTGGATCATCTCATCTCTGCGCTAATGACAGACCCTGAACAAGGAACAAGTCTGGGTAAGGGGTGCTTTAAAATTAGATTGGCGATCACGTCTAAAGGGAAAGGTAAATCGGGTGGAGCGAGGCTGATCACCCATGCTCAAATAGTCAAACAGAAGGTTTACCTATTGTCCATCTTTGACAAATCCGAAATCAAAAACCTCTCGGATGGTGAATTGAAGTTTTTGCTTTCCTTAATCCCTGATTAGTTACCCAATGCCATCCCTCATCCCCACCTTCGAATACGACATCTTCATCTCCTATCGTCACAACGATAATCTTGATAGCTGGGTAACAGACTTTGTTCAAGCTTTAGAGAAAGAACTTCGCAGCACACTAAAAGACTCACTTATAATTTACTTTGATAAGAATCCTCACGATGGATTGCTTGAAACCCACAACGTGGACAAGAGCCTGGAAGGAAAACTGAAGTGCCTCATCTTCATTCCCATCATCTCTCAAACCTATTGCGATCCAAAATCCTTTGCCTGGCAGCATGAGTTTGTTGCTTTTAATAAATTGGCCGGGGAAGATACTTTTGGAAGGGATATTAAACTGAGCAATGGAAATGTTGCGAGCCGTATTCTTCCCATAAAAATCCACGATCTGGATGCAGAAGACAAAGCACTTCTTGAAAATGAGTTGGGAGGAGTTTTAAGATCGATCGAGTTTATTTATAAATCAGCAGGAGTTAACAGGCCGTTAATGCCCTTGGACAATCCCGATAAAAACGTAAATAAGACATTTTATCGTGATCAGATCAATAAAGTCGCCAATGCTATTAAAGAGCTTATCTTAGCGGTTAAAAAATCATCTTCGGTTCAGGAAGAAAGATCGTCTCCTCAAAAAACCATAACCATTCAGGCGTCATCACCGAAGCCGAAGATTTTGATTTATTCGATAGCTTTAGCTGGGTTAATTATTGCTGGATATTTCTCGTGGAATTATTTCCACCCTAATTCATCCCACAAAGAATTAGCCATCGATAAATCCATAGCCGTACTTCCCTTTGAAGATATGAGTCCCGGCAAGGATCAGGAATATTTGGGTGATGGAATAGCTGAAGAGATCATTACGGCCTTGTCAGGAATAAAAGACCTGAAAGTAATTGGCCGCACGTCATCTTTTCAGTTTAAAGGTGACAAGGTTGATCTGCGTGATATCGGTGAAAAATTACAGGTGGCAACTGTGCTGGAAGGTAGTATCCAGAAATCCGGTGATAATGTACGGGTCACTGCGCAGTTAATCAGGGTAGAGGATGGATCGCACCTCTGGTCTCAGCGATATGATCGCAAGATGATCGATATTTTCGCTATCCAAGACGAGATCGCAGCGAGTATTACGGAAAAATTAAAACTGACATTGTTTGAAATGCCCGCAGGTGGTGCAGCAGATATTCCTACCAAAAACATGGAAGCCTATGAAATGGTGCTTAAAGGTGATTTTTTCTTGAGACAAGGCCCTGGGGCAACTGAACAAGCACTGGAATTTTATCAGAAAGCAATCATACTCGACCCTGAATATGGAGATGCTTATCGGGGAATTTCAGGCGTTTATTTTTTTAGTGATGACAGCGGGAAATATTCGATCGACCTCGCGCGGCTCGAAGCCGGGGTGCGGCGGATGCTCGATCATCCGGCGGGCCAGCGGCGCTATGGCGAGACGTTGATCAACACCGATTAGGCTGTGCCTTCCACGGCGCCGGCGGATTCGACCCGGTCGACGATTTTCTCGATCCGCCCGTTTTCGAGATGGATGATCCGGTCGCAATCCTCGAGCGTGGTCAAGCGATGGGCGATCATGATGATGGTGATGTCCTTGGCCAGCGACGCAACCGACGCCATCACGCCTTCCTCGGTGCGGGTGTC
>JANOVD010000330.1:0-1700 GCA_031417255.1 Chitinophagaceae bacterium | reverse complement strand
GCCGCGTCCGCCGCGAGCCCGCCCCGCTGGAGCTCGGCAGCCCGCATTTCCACGTGAAAGGCAAGCTCGTCGTCAACCTCACTGTGAAACCGGGTGGACAGGTAAAGGTTAGCTTGCTGACCGCAGTGCTTAGCATCGATATCAACCAATCCATTGTAGTTGATCAGACTGTCAAAATTATTGACCCGTATATCCTTCAGAGAATAGAAATAGTCATAGTTCACATTTAGATGCCGGATATCAAAACCGCTTTTCAAAACAAAACGATCAGATACTTCCCAATTCCAGTCCTGTTTTGCACCAAAGAAATTGAACTTCCGTTTATCGGCAAGGAAAAAAATTCCTACATCGCCATACTCATCTTTGTTGTAAGAACCATTTCGGTTTTCTGAATTAAATCCACCAAATAATAAAGTGCGGGAAAATAATTTTGGGGTATAATTTGATTTCAAGGTTAGCCAACCGTACGTGTTTGAATATTTTATATCCGTGCTGTCATAATTACCTTGATAAAGGTCGCTTCTTTTAGTTTTATCATCCGACCGAAGTGTATTAAATGATAACGTATGTTTGGGGTTGAGTTTATATTCTACTTTCCCCATCATGTCTGAAAAAAAAGGAATATTCTCATCTGGATATAAGAGTGCATAGGTCTTATCCAACATTCCTCTTCGGGCTGAAAAAAGATAAGAGCCTTTGTTCTTGGCAAAAGTACCATCGGTATAAAACCGGGCATTCATTATACTCAACCCGACTGATGTATGCCTTTGCCCATCTGCAATCCGCTTTGTTTTCATATTGAAGATAGCACTTTGTCGGTTTCCATATTCAGCCGAAAATCCACCCGTCAATAAATCAATTCCCTGAATGGTTTCTATATCCACAATGCTAAAAAGCCCTCCTCCAATATCCCTTGCATGAAAGGGATCATATAATTCCATGCCGTCAATGGTCATTAGTACCTCATCGTTTTCGCCACCTCTTACATTAAATTTTGACGAAAAGTCGTTGGAGGAAACTCCCGGCAGACGCGACACGGCACGGGTTATATCTTCTGCCCATGACATATTTTTAATATCTTCTCCCGATAGTGTTTGCCGGGAGGACAAGGTTTCATCTCCTATAATGGAAAAACTTCCAGGCGTAACGGTAACTTCGCTTAATGTGATGGTGCTTTCTTCCAGCAAAATCAATCCCACTTCAACGGGGGTGTCCTTAGAAATCTCCAATCCCACCAAATCTTTTTTTGAATAGCCTATGCTGGATATGATCAATGAATAAGTTCCGTATGGCAATTCTGAAAAGAAAAAAATTCCATTTGAGTCTGTGGCCGCGCCTTTACTAAAGGTGACAGTCCGTGCAATTACGTTTACACCGGGAACAGGCTGGCGTGTTTTCACATCGGCAACAACTCCTTTGATTGTTCCTTTGGCAGGATTTTCTTGCTGAGCAAAAGAGGCATGGCCGAATGAAACATAAAATGCAATGAAAAGGATTGATCTCATGATGGTTCTGTTTAGTCTTCCCATCACGCAAAGATTTTGAAATTGGTTGGTTGATGTAAGGAAACTTTACACACTTTTTCATTTTGGCCACATACCAAATTTCATTGACTGAAGTACGATTAAAAAAATCCTTAGTAAATTTATTGAGCGAACCAACCATTTGGGAAAAGTGTGCGTGTAGTATAAAAACCTACA
>JANOVD010000329.1:0-1704 GCA_031417255.1 Chitinophagaceae bacterium | reverse complement strand
CAATTAAGATAAACGGAATACTCAATAATTGCCCCATATCAAGCTGCATTTGTTCTTCAAATGAAACTTGTCTCACTTTTAAAAATTCAATAAAAAATCGGGCAATGAATATTAATGAGATTGATATTCCAAAAAAGAATCCATTTTGCAATTTAGGTCGATTCGTTTTGTATAAATAGAAAATCAATAAGAAGATAGATAAATAAGAAATCGCTTCATATAGCTGCGTTGGATGTCTTGGTAAATTATCTTCACGTTCAAAAATAAAAGCCCAGGGAACATTGGTAGGAAATCCGATCATTTCAGAATTCATCAAATTACCGAGTCTTATAAAACATGCCCCTAAAGGTGCGACCACCCCAATCAAATCAATGGTGTTTATTATTGACTCTTGTGTTTTCTTTGAATACAGAATGAGCGCCATAATTAACCCAACAGCACCTCCATGACTTGCCAAACCCTGATAACCTGTGAATTGGTATTCTCCGCTGTCTGTTAGTTGGATAGGTAAAAGCATTTCCAACGGATGATTGAAATAATAAGATGGGTCATAAAATAAACAGTGACCTAACCTTGCCCCCGCAAAAATTCCAATCACTCCATATATTGTGAGTGTGTCTAATTTGTGTAATGGGATATTTTCATTTTTAAAAATCCGTTTCAAAATAAAAGCCGAGAGCATTATTCCGCCTGCAAATAAAATCCCATAGTATCTTAATGAGAAACCCATTATGTTAATAATCTCAGGATTAATATCCCAATGAATGAAATCTATGTTCATTGTGTTGAATTTTACGTTAGCCAAACGTGGGAGCGAAGATAAAAACTTATAGCTAACATGTCTTTATTTGAACTGTGTCTTTTGTCCCCAAGTTAATTGGCCCAATTTGTATAGCGAGGTCAGGAGATGGTTGCTGCTGGTTTTCGGGTCATGGCGTAAATTACGTAAAACGCAACTACCCAAATCAGAGTAACCGATATCCATCCGATGGGGGAAGCATTTAACGTGAACGGACTTGCTGATGCCTTCGATGCAGAAGGCACAATGTCTTTGGTGTTATTGATAGCCGCATGAAAAACCATGAGAGGTAATAAATTTCCATTGACTTTCCAGAAAAGCCATGCCATGATAACTGAAAGCCCAGTTACTTGTAACAAGTACAGGGGGAATGACTGGTTAAAGGTATCAGCTGCTGTTATGTAAAATAACGGTAAGTGCCATGTAGCCCAAATAATACCCAACAGAATGCTTGACATGGCAAGACCGAATTTTTTTGACATAAGTGGAAGGGCATAACCGCGCCATCCGATTTCCTCCCCCGCCTGAACCCACATGGAAACAGCAATGGCAAACAGCATAACGTACCAAGATGTTGTTCCAAATTGTGGCCATGAATTATATAGTAAAAAGAAGACAAGCGCTGCCAACCCTTTGATGAATGCAATGAAGGTAACGGCAAAGATGTACCACATTACCTTGGTGTCTTTGAAAGAAATTTTGTTAATCAATAATTTTACTCCCTCGCCTCCCTTTGTTATTGCTGTAAGGGAAACAGCAACCAGTCCTGGAGATATCGCTCCCATAAAAATAAGTAGATGTGAAAGAACTGAAAGCTGGGCATTATTAGATATGAGACTAGCGGTTATGAAAAATAACCATGCGACAAGAAAGGCGATAAAAAAAAAGAGTATGAGCATTTGAGG
>JANOVD010000328.1:0-4085 GCA_031417255.1 Chitinophagaceae bacterium | reverse complement strand
CCAATGGAAAATATACAGCCGAAGAATTAGCTGCACTGAAACTGGAAGATGTAAAAAAACTTATTGTTGCTGTAGAGCCGAAAGCGTTTGATAAGAAGGCTCCTGTAAAGAAAAAGGCAGCTAAGAAGAAATAATATTTTTTTGGGTACGAACATTTGTACCTTGATTGAACTACATTGGCTCCGATAGCTATCGGAGCTCCGTTCAACAGTAAATCATTGGGGGGCTTTTATATGAGCGTTGATCATGTTTTATATAGTTCTATTTTAAATAGACTAAATTTGTTTTTTTATATCAACAAACACTAAATTCTACCACTTGACACTTATAAAACGACTGACAATCGTACCAGGATTTGATAGTTCGCATTTTTCTTTTGCTGGAAAAATGAAGCCCTCGAAAAATTCAGCTACTTATTTCCTCAATATTTTTTCACTACACTTTATAATTCAATTATAATTAAATGAAAAATTTATTCTTTATTTTTCTGCTGGCTTTTATCTCTTTTAATTGTGAAAAAAATGCCCCCGACCCTGTATCACTTTTACCAACCATTACTACCGCAGCAATAACTTCAATAACTGCTAATACGGCATTAAGTGGCGGTAATATTACTTCTGCCGGTGGATCGGCAGTAACTGCCCGTGGTGTTTGTTGGGGCACTGTATCAAATCCTGTTGTAGGCGGAAGCAACACAATAAACGGGTCAGGAACCGGAATCTTTGCAAGCCCCATAACAGGCCTTACAGCAAACACTACTTATTATATCAGGGCTTATGCTACCAATAGTACAGGTACAACTTATGGTAACCAACTAAGTTTTATATCTACCACAACATCTACCGCATTACCAACAGTAACAACAACTGCTTTAACTTCAATAACAACTACAACTGCAGCAAGTGGTGGCAATGTAACTGCCGATGGAGGCGCAACCGTAACAGCCCGTGGTGTATGTTGGGCCACAACAGCAAACCCTGTAGCAACCGGCAACCACACAACCGACGGTACGGGAACAGGAATATTTACCAGTGCCATAACCGGCCTTGCTGCAGGCACCACTTATCATGTACGGGCTTATGCTACAAATAGTGTGGGTACTGCTTATGGCGGAGATTCTGTTTTTACAACTATCACCAATGCAGTTTTACCAACACTAATTACTGCAACGGTAACTTCAATAACTGCTACAACCGGAGCAGGCGGTGGTAATGTAACAACAGATGGAGGGGCAACCGTTACAGCCCGTGGTGTTTGCTGGAGCACAACTGCAAACCCTGTTGCAAGCGGTAGCCATACCACCGATGGAACAGGAACAGGCATATTTACAAGTGCAATTACAGTGCTTACTGCAAACACAACGTATCATGTAAGGGCTTATGCTACAAATATTGTGGGCACTGCCTATGGAGCCGACATGAGTTTTACAACAACTACAGCTTCTGCACCGGATGTTTATGTGGCAGGATTTGAATTTAACAGCAATAATTATTCAGTTGCAACATCCTGGAAAAACGGTATAGCAAGTTACTTAACAGGAGGTACAAACACAGCCCAGGCTCACTCGGTTTATGTTGCAGGTACTGATGTTTATGTAGCTGGTACTGATTTTGGCAACGCAACATATTGGAAAAATGGTACTTCAAATTCTTTAGGAGTAAGTTCTGCTATTTATTCAGTTTTTGTTTCCGGACCTTATGTACTCCTTGCTGGCCAGATTTCTAACCGGGCACTATTTTGGCTAAATGGTACTCCGGTTTCTTTAACATCGGGTGTGAACGGGGCGGCAAATTCAGTTTTTGGTGTAGGAACTGATGTATATGCTGCTGGGTATGAAACTAACGGAACAAATAATATTGCTAAATTCTGGAAAAATAGCTACATCAGTGCCACATCTTTAACAAATGGCCTTAATGATGCTATGGCTTATTCCATTTTTGTTTCAGGTACCGATATCTATGTTGCAGGATATGAATACAACGGAACAAATAATGTTGCCAAGATCTGGAAGAACGGTGTTGCCACTTCTCTGACAGACGGCACTAATTATGCCTATGCTAAATCAGTTTTTGTTTCAGGAGCTGATGTATATGTAGCAGGATTTGAAGTGAATGGAGGAATTTATGTAGCCAAGCTTTGGAAGAATGCTGTTGTTACTTCATTAACAAGTGGCTTTACCAATGCATTTGCCGAATCTGTTTACGTATTAGGAAGCGATGTCTATGTAACAGGCAATGAATCCAACGGAACAACATCCATTGCAAAAATCTGGAAAAATGGTGTAGCTACATCTTTAACAAACGGTTCTACTAATGCCAGTGGTTACTCCATATTTGTAAAATAACCCATCGCCGTTATTATTTTATAGCAATAGGTAAAGTAGTAATAACGCTGCACACTCCTCTCCTTTTATTTTTTTTGCCGCTGCAGGCAGTTAGCATGCCGGCGTCTGGTTTTTAACCAACGCCGTATTGGGGGTCATATACTTTTCGGCTCTTGTTTATGCTGCTGGTTGTACTTCGGCTTAGCTCAATTCTAAACAGCAGTAAAATTGCAGAAAAATTCTTACTTTTATATTATGACCACATTACAAATTGACATATTGAATCCCAAGGCAGGCAAACTCATGGAAGACCTTGCCGATTTAAAATTAATTTCTATAAGAAAAACTACCGATGACGATTTTCTTAAATTGGTTGATAAATTCAGGGCAAAGGCAAAAAAAAATCCTCCTACACTTGAAGAGATTACTAAGGAAGTGGAAATTGTAAGATTAAAAAGATATGCCAAATCAAAAAGATAGGGTTATCATTGATACTAATCTCTGGATCAGTTTCTTACTTACAAGAGATTTTTCAAAATTTGATTCCATCATTGCTGATAGTGAAGTTGAGCTTATCTTCAGCCAGGAGTTGATAAACGAAATAGTAGAAGTAACACAGCGGATTAAATTTCGTAAATACTTTAACCTGGATGATGTTGAAAGCTTACTGATAATGATAAAATCAAGAGCAGTTTTTATAAATGTTACAAGCAGTGTAAGTAAATGCCGGGATCCCAAAGATAATTTTCTACTCTCACTTTCTTTAGATGGATATGCCACACATCTTTTAACCGGCGATAAAGATTTGCTTGTTTTAAAAAGATTTGGTCAAACTGAAATCTTGAAAATAACAAAATATTTAGGTTACGAATAATTGTTACACACTCCTCCATTTATTTTACCACAGCCTGTGGAAAATTTTAACTTCTTATTTCCCTTTCCTTTTCGGATATTCATAAAAATAATCCTGAAGCTTGAAATAAAATAAAGAAATAACGGCCCTGTTGCATTTAATTGATGACCCGGATGAAGATGTGTACAGCACGGTAAGTGACAGGATCATTTCATTTGGTAAAGACATCATCCCCAACCTGGAAAGCCTTTGGGAAAACACCGGTAATGAAGAGATTCAGGAACGGATTGAACTTTTGATTCACCGTTTGCATTTCAGGGATCTAACTGATGATTTTACAGAATGGGCTGCTAAGGATGCAGACCTGATGGAAGGTGCTTTGCTGGTTGCCCGTTATCATTACCCCGACCTGGATAGCACAGCCGTGTACCAGGAAATTGAAAAACTGCGGCGTAATACCTGGCTTGAACTGAATAATTACCTCACACCTATTGAGCAGATAAATATTGTTACCAGCATTTACTATAATTACTTTAAACAAAAAGGAGTAGAATTTGCTTACATTAATCCGGATGATTACCTCATCAATAAAACTTTGGAAAGTAAAAAGGGAAATGCCTTAAGTAATGGCATTATTTATATTGCCTTATGCGAATTACTGGATATACCGGTAAAAGCCATTAATATTCCCCGGCAATTTATTTTGGCTTATGTTGATCCACAACATGATCTGCTGAACCCCGTTGGCCATGCATCTGAAAAAATAAATTTTTATATTGATCCTTTAAACGGGCAGATGTACAGTCACCAGGATGTGGAAGCATATTTCAAACGCATTTCGGTGCCACCGGTTCCATCTTATTTTCGCAAGTTAAATAATAAGCGCATCATTCAGTTTTTACTGGAAGA
>JANOVD010000327.1:0-2574 GCA_031417255.1 Chitinophagaceae bacterium | reverse complement strand
CAAACAAAGTATTGGTGGCATTTGCATTTTGTGCCTGAAATACACTTCCAAATTTTAATACTTTTTCCAAACCTTGTACATCACCAGGTGCCTGAAAGAAATATTGAGCACGGGTAATGTCGGTAAAGCAATCAAATGCACCGGAATAAACCAAACTCTCCAAAGATTTTTTATTGGCGTTGCGATGATTTACACGTTTTGCCAGATCGTAAATAGATGTAAAGTGGCCGTGCTTATTTCTTTCTTCAATAATATTCTGAATGGCATTTTCGCCAACGCCTTTCAATCCGCTGAAACCGAATCTTATCTCGCCTTTTGCATTTACAGCAAAACCATTTTGCGATTCATTAATATCGGGCCCCAGCACTTTTAAACCCATGCGTTTACATTCTTCCATAAAGAAAGTGATCTTATCAATACTGCCGGCATGGTTCAACACAGCAGCCATATATTCACTGGGGTAATGCGCTTTTAAATAAGCTGTTTGATAGGCTACAAAAGCATAACAAGTAGAGTGCGATTTGTTGAAAGCGTATTGGGCAAATGCTTCCCAATCTGTCCATACTTTTTCTAAAATATTCTTAGCATGCCCTTTAGCAGTTGCACCTTCCACAAACTGCACTTTCATTTTATCCAGTACCGTTTTTTGTTTTTTACCCATGGCTTTACGCAACACATCTGCATCGCCCTTGCTAAAGCCTGCAAGTTTTTGCGAAAGCAACATCACCTGCTCCTGGTAAACCGTAATACCGTAAGTCTCTTTCAAAAATTCTTCCATATCAGCCAAATCGTAAACCACCTGCTTTTTTCCATGCTTACGATCTACATACTCAGGTATGTATGCCATTGGGCCTGGGCGATACAGGGCATTCATCGCAATCAGATCGGCAAACTTATCTGGCTTTAATTCACGCAGGTATTTTTGCATACCAAGACTCTCAAACTGAAAGGTACCGTTTGTATCGCCCTGCTGGTATAGCTTGTAGGTTTTTTCATCATCCAGCGGAATGGCATCAATATCAATATCAATACCATGGTTTTGTTTTATAAGAAGAAGGGCAGTCTTTAAAATACTCAGTGTTTTTAAACCCAAAAAGTCCATTTTAATTACACCGGCTTCTTCAATAGAATTGCCTTCAATTTGTGTAAGCCAAAGTTCCGATTCTTTAGAAGTTGCAACAGGCAATAACTCCGTAAGATCTTTTGGCGCAATGATGATGGCAGAAGCATGAATGCCGGTATTACGAACCGACCCTTCCAGTATTTCTGCCTCATGCAAAATTTTACTTTGCAGATCATTGCCTTTGTATATTTCTCTTAGCTTTTTTACATTTTCAATATCATCGGCCTGCAACTGTTCTTTTTCTTCCAGCGATTTTTCGCCATCCTTTGCTTCTTTAATGGTAAACGGTGCATGTAACAATCTTTTCAAATTGATGCCCGGTCTTTCCGGTACCAGTTTTGAAATGGCCCTGCTTTCTGCCAGCGGCAGATCCATCACTCTGGAAACATCGGCTATACTTGACTTGGCAGCCATAGTGCCATACGTGATGATTTGTGCCACTTGGTTCTTACCGTATTTCTGTACGACATAATCTAATACTTTCTGCCTGCCTTCATCATCAAAATCTGTGTCTATATCCGGCATGGACTTACGTTCCGGATTCAGGAACCTTTCAAACAGTAAATTATATTTTATGGGATCAATATTGGTAATGCCAATGCAATACGCCACTGCACTGCCGGCTGCAGAACCACGGCCCGGACCAATGAATACGCCCATATCACGACCTGCTTTAATAAAATCGCTTACTATTAAGAAGTAACCGGCAAAGCCCATTTTTTCAATGATGCCCAGCTCAAAACTCAATCGTTCTTCTGCTTCGGGTGTAAGAATTTTATACCGCTCTTTTGCACCCGACCATGTTAAATGCACCAGGTATTCATCCTGAGTTTTAAAATTTGCAGGTACTGTAAAATGGGGCAAGAGTATGTCTCTTTTTAAATTCAATAAATCAACCTTGCCTATAATTTCATTGGTGTTATCTATCGCTTCGGGCAAGTCTTTAAAAACCTCACTCATCTCGGCACCGGTTTTTAAATAGAACTGATCATTTGGGAAAGCAAAGCGTTTGTTTTTTGCAAATACATCGTCATCGGTAAACTCACGCAGGGCAGGGGTGCTCTGCTTTTCGCCGGTGTTTATGCAAAGCAGAATATCGTGTGCGTTAAAATCTTTCTGATCTACATAATGCGAATCGTTGCTGGCAATAACTTTTACATTGTATTTTTTTGCAAACTTCAGCAACACTTCATTCACTTTTTCCTGGTCAGGAATTCCATGGCGCTGCAGCTCAACATAATAATCTTCCTGAAAAATATTCAACCACCATTTAAATTCATTCTCGCCTTCAGCCTCACCTTTTTTTAAAATAGTTTGCGGCACCAATGCACCCAGGCAACAGGTGGTGGCTATTAATCCTTCGTGGTATTTATGAATAAGCTCTTTATCAATACGGGGATATTTACCATACATACCTTCCACAAATCCCAGTGAAGTAAGCTTGATAAGAT
>JANOVD010000326.1:0-1611 GCA_031417255.1 Chitinophagaceae bacterium | reverse complement strand
TGCAAGGGCAGACCGCGCGAAGCGGAAACTGAAGAACTAGCGTAGCGCGGCCTGCCCTTGCGGGTCCGCTCACTTGATGGGTTGAGACTGTGCAATAACCCGTTTGTCGACGCGAAGACGGTCGTCAATTCGAGGCTGGATGCGTGGCGAACTCATTGGGTGCGGTCAGGCGCGTTGATGCGCCCGCATTGAACCCCAAAGCCGCCTGCGGCGTCAATGCGCGCTTGCCGCCGCGCAGCGTGAAGCCGCTCATGCCGCGCAGGATCATGAAGTGCGGGCATTCGCGTCGCCGACCCGCAGCCCGATCGCAGCAGTGCCGGCGCCAGGCTCGCTCGGCACCGGCAAGACTCGCGGCTCGCGCGGCAACAGCAGCAGGACGGCCGCGCTGAACAGTGCCACGCCGGCCATCACGGCAAACAAGGTGGCAAAGCCGGCGGCCTTGACGACGGGCCCCAACGCCCACACGGCCACGGAACTGATGGCCAGCGCAATCGCCAGTCGCATGCCGGCCACGCGGCTGCGCATGCGGTCGTCGACGAAGCGCACGATGGTGGCATCGGTGAAAGGGATGGCGCCGAAAATGAAGACCATCGAGCCGAGCAAGGCCAGCCACGCCCACCAGCCGGGCGCGTAGGCAGCCAGCGCCAGCATAGGCGCCTGCGCCAGCACGATCGCCAGCCACATCGGCTTGAGCGGATAGCGGTCGATCAACCGCCCCACGATCACTTGCGCCACGGAAGCCACCGCGTACACGGCACCCAGCACGAGGCCGAGCGACGACGGATCGTTCGCCAACGCCGTCAGGCGCTCGCCCAGCATCTGGCCGTTGCCGTTCGTGGTCAGGTTGAAGATCAGGCCGCCCGACGCGGAGGCCACGGTCATGACCACGAGCACGCGCGTCAACTCCAGCGGCGCGAGTTGCACGGCAGCCTTGCGCGTGCGCTGGGACGGGGCTTCGGTTTCGTGCGGTGCGCGCCGCCAGAACAGCAGCCCGAAACCAAAGCAGGCCAAGCCCGGCACCGCAAACGCGGCGCGCCAGCCGGCATGTTCGACAAGGAATCCGGTGAGGATGGCCGCCGCGGCGATGCCCAGGTTGCCGGCCAGGCCGTTGATGCCGATGGCCGCCCCCGGTTTGGCCGCGTGCTGCACCAGCATCGGGATCCCCACCGGGTGGTAGATCGACGCGAACGCGCCCATCAGTGTCAGCGCGGCGGCGAGTTGCCAGGGGCCTTGCGTCAGCGCGATCAGCAGCGCCGAGGCGCCCATGCCGAAGAAGAAGACCAGCATCATCTGGCGCCGGCCCCATTCGTCGCCGAGTTTGCCCGCCGGCAGCGAAGCCAGGCCGAAGAGCAGGAAGGCGCCGGCGCCGTAAGGCATCAGGTCTTCCCAACGCAGCAGGCCGAAGTCCTTGGCGATCGCTGCCACCGCGGTGGCGAAGATCAACAGGAAGAGGTGGTCGATCGCATGCGCGATGTTCAGCAGCAGGGTGACGTTGCGGTGCATCGGGCAATTGTCGGCGTTCGACGATGGTCGGATCGGCATCACTCTCCCATCACCTCCGGTGGCCTTAGCTGACGCGGCCCCCAATTCAGCGGCCACTATCGGAACGTC
>JANOVD010000325.1:0-5505 GCA_031417255.1 Chitinophagaceae bacterium | reverse complement strand
GACAGGATCTGAGCATGAAACCCGGTGTAAGGATTATAGTCGAAACGGATTGATGCATAAGGATCATCAATTCCTTGTCCCAAAAACTGCCTCATTTCGGGAAACTTAGCAGCCAACCCTGGTTCCATTATGCTACTTTCCCAAACACGGAATTTAGCCATTGAACCATCCGGCATTGGCAGTTCCATTATTGGAGCTGAATTACGGTTACCTACATTTTTTTCTGCAGGCAGTGACCATAAAAAGTTTTTAAGCTGATTAATATCAGCCTGGACTGTGTTGTATTTGTTTGGTATTATCACCCTCGTGCTATTTGTCAATGAAATTGCACTTTCACTCTTGGGAGTAAAAAATGAATTTTGAGCAAACAACGAAATGGAAAGGGAGAAAAAAAACAGTGTTGATAATGAAAACTGGTAGATTTTTTTCATGTTAAAACGTTTTGGTTTATTTAATTTGTAGCCTTCCGGATATTGCAAATTGTTTAGTTATGAACAATTTATTCGCAAGTTAGGAAAAAAAGTTTAACAAAAAACCAACTTTATTTATATAAAAAAAATAAGCTGAATTAATATGGCCGAATTTGTCCAGGTTATCTATAAAAATCTTTACAAAAAGATTGATTCTTTCATATTGATATACACCCCATCCTCTCTTTCTTCTATGATAAAAGTTTTCAAATAATAACCTTCGCCGCTCACATTCCTGCCATTTTTCAAGCTATACTTATACCGGTGCAGGGGGCAAACAATATTTCCTGCAACATCAATATAGCCATCGGCCAGTATACCGCCTGCATGGGGGCATTTTTGGGTGCAGGCAAAAACCTGATGATTGTGAAATGCTATACAAAGTTTTTTACCGCCAACTTCCAGCGGTGCCAGCCCGTTTGCTGAAAAGTTTATTTCAGCAATGCTTTCGGCTATTTTAAACCAGGTATTTTTGTTGGTTGATGACATGGTGATGCTTAATAAAAGAATTCTGCCCGGTAAGGGTAACGTATCCGGTACATTTCCCGTACTTCGTTTAAAATGGATTGACGCAGTCCATCGAGGTTCATTTTTTCGGTGGCGGAAACAAATACACAGTTGCCCAGTGTTTCATTTTGCCAGCGCTGTTTCAGGTCGCTTAACAGTTCAGCTTTTACTTCAGGTTCCAGCCATTGGTCAAATGCCTGCTCTCCGTATTTATCCATCTTATTAAAAATGGTAATTACGGGTTTATCGTTTACTCCAAGCTCGGCCAATGTTTTATTAACTACGTTAAACTGGTCTTCGTATTGCGGATGAGCAATATCAACTACATGCAACAACACATCTGCCTCACGTACTTCATCCAGCGTACTTTTAAAACTTTCTACCAGGTGGTGCGGCAGCTTTCGGATAAATCCTACAGTATCACTTAATAAAAAAGGCGTTTGCTCAAACACCACTTTACGTGTGGTGGTATCAAGCGTGGCAAATAATTTATTTTCGGCAAACACATTACTCTTGCTTAAAATATTCATCAGGGTTGATTTGCCTACATTGGTATAACCCACCAGCGCCACACGGATAAATTCGCCACGTTCCTTGCGTTGGGTAAATGATTGTTTGTCAATTTCGGCCAAACGTTTGCGTAACAACCCTATTTTATCTTTTACAATACGCCGATCCGTTTCAATTTCTGTTTCACCAGGCCCCCTGGTGCCTACACCGCCTCCCTGGCGTTCCAGGTGTTTCCACATGCCCTTCAGCCTTGGTAAAATATATTGATACTGCGCCAGCTCTACCTGTGTTTTGGCCTGTGCAGTTTTGGCACGGCTTGCAAAAATGTCGAGTATCAGATCGCTGCGGTCAATAACTTTTACATTCAGTTCTTTTTCTATGTTCTGAATCTGGGAACCGGTAAGTTCATCATCAAATATTACCAGGCTGATGTTTCCCTTAAGCAGTATATATTGTTTTATCTCTTCCAGTTTTCCTTTTCCTACAAATATCTTACTGTCGGGATGCGGCAGTTTTTGGGTGAATCTTTTTACAGCAACAGCGCCTGCTGTTTCTGCCAGAAAAGTCAGCTCGTCCAGGTATTCGTTTACCATAGGTTCGGTTTGTTCTTTATACACCAGCCCCACCAGTATGGCCTGTTCTTCCTGCCTGATTATTTTTTTAGTCTCTATCAATATTATTATTTTTTGCCCAAAGGGCAGAATTCAAAAAGTATAAAAAACAAAGCGTTCCGTATATGATCCGGAACGCTTCAAGGTATTAAAAATTCATGAATCAGTTTTTTGATGCGGCAGTGCCCGACATCCACTTGCCCATTTCGGGGCATGATTTATATTCATCATCCACCAGAATATAATAAGTAACTACTTTTTTATTGAACCACTGTTCCAGTACATCATTTCTTTTTTCTTCGAGGGCTCTTTGCGAAATACGGTTGTAATCATCTTTCAGATTTTCACGGTGTGGCTCTGTTCTTGTTTTTAAATACACAATACGAACCGCTTTTCTTCCTCTCTCATCAACATATTCTGTTGGCTGTGAGTATTGGCCTACTCTAAGGTTTTTTAACATCACCACCAGGTCTTTATCAAGCTGGTCTATGGTTACATAGGTGCTGCCATCATTTCCGGTGATCTGGCCGGCGGTAAATTTATGTGCATCATCATTACTGTACCTGGCAACCGCTGTACCAAAATCCATGGTACCGGCAATTATCAAGTCACGAACTGAATCCAGTTTATCAACCTCGGCTTTAATTTCATAAGAAGTAACCTGGGGAATAAGCAATAAATGCCTTACTGAAGCATCGTCGCCTGCACGGCTGATCAGTTGCATGATATGATAGCCAAATTTTGTTTTAAAGGGTGCAGAAACCTGCCCGGGTTTTAACGAAAACGCTTTGCCCAGCCAAACCGGATCAAGTTCTTTTGAATTTCTGTTAACATCATATTGTCCTCCGGTTTCTTTGCTGCCCGGATCTTCAGTATAAAGACTTGCCAGTGATGCAAAATCACTTTTTCCGGATTCTATCTGTTGCTTAAAATCTTTTAACTGCTGAATTACATATTCCTCTGCTTCCCTGCTTGCCTTGGGGTACGATATGACCTGGCTGATCTCCACTTCACTTTCGTATAAAAACAAACTGTCTTTAGGAATTTTATTAAAATATTCATTTACCTCTTTAGGCGTAATGCGTACATTTTCTACCACTTTATTACGCATGGCTTTGGCCATTTCCTGGTCACGGATAGGCTCTCTGAAATCTTCTTTAAGCTGGTAAATGGTTTTGCCGGCAATTTTTTCCAGTTCTTCTTTCGATCCAAACTGGCCAATAAATTGTCTGATCTTGTTGTCAATAATGGTTTCCACTTCCTCATCTGTAACCGGTATGGAATCTTTTTCGGCCTGTAAAACCAGGGCTTTAATGCCCATGGCCTGTTCTAGAAGCATGCATCGTGCATTTGATGGTATTTCAATTTTCTGACGCTCCATATCAATGATCTGGTTGTCGATATCACTTTTTAAAATAACTTTATCGCCTACAACAGCAACAATCTTATCGGCAATAACTTTCTTCGGCTGGCTGTTTTGTGCACATGCAATTGCAGAAAATACGAATGCAGCAATAAAGAACAGTAAATACTTTTTCATTAAAATTATTTTAATCATTTGGTGCAGTCTTCAGTTTGGTAAAAGGAAGAGCAGCATCAAAAATAAAGCTCTGTTTTAAGACCCTGCTTTTACCGCAGTTCATTTAACAAAAGATTCGTAGTTAGCGGCAAGTCTCAAGCTACAAGGGGGCAGTATGTAAATTAAAGGCTTCTCCCTTGTGGCTAACTCTCTTGTGGCTTGTAGCTTTTACAGGGTACGTTTAACTTCAATTTCTTCAAACGCCTCTACTACATCGCCAACTTTAATATCGTTATAGTTTTTGATGGTTAAACCACATTCCATACTGGATGTTACTTCTTTTGCATCGTCTTTAAATCTTTTTAAACTGCCCAGTTCGCCGGTATAAATTACAATACCATCCCTGATGAGCCTGATGCGGTTATTCCTGGCCATTTTACCATCCAGCACAAAACAACCGGCAACACTGGCTTTATCAAATTTATATACTTCCCTTATCTCCACATTACCCAGTATCTTTTCTTCAACACTTGGTTCAAGCATACCTTCCATGGCGCTTTTAATTTCTTCAATGGCGTTGTAAATGATGGAGTATAATTTTATCTGTATGGCTTCCTGCTCGGCTAATTTAGCAGCCTGTAAAGCGGGCCTTACGTTAAAACCAATGATTATGGCATCGGATGCATTTGCCAGGGTTACATCACTTTCGGTAATGGCACCAACGGCTTTATGAATTACTTTAATTACAATTTCTTCGGTACTTAATTTTTGTAATGAATCGCTCAATGCTTCTACCGAACCATCCACATCGCCTTTAATAATTACATTCAGTTCTTTAAAGCTTCCCAAGGCCAAACGGCGGCCTATCTCATCAAGCGTGATATGCTTTCTGGCACGCATACCCTGTTCACGTAAAATTTGTCCACGCTTGTAAGCATAGCTCCTGGCATCACTTTCGTTGGCATACACTTTAAAAGTTTCGCCGGCCTGTGGTGCACCGTTTAATCCTAAAATTAATACCGGTGTTGATGGAGGCGCTTTTTCCACACGCTGGTTTCGCTCATTATACATGGCTTTTACTTTACCAAAATTCTGGCCCGATACGATCATGTCTCCAACCTTTAATGTTCCGTTTTGAACAAGAATGGTGGCAACATAACCACGCCCTTTATCAAGCGTAGCCTCAATTACAGTTCCGCTTGCTTCCTTGTTGGGATTTGCCTTCAGTTCCAGTATATCTGTTTCAAGCAATATTTTTTCCATCAGCAGGTCAATATTCTGACCGCTTTTGGCACTTATTTCCTGGCTTTGAAATTTACCGCCCCAGCTTTCAACCAGTACATTCATGCCGGCAAGCTGTTCTTTTATTTTTTCGGGATTGGCTCCGTCTTTATCCATTTTATTGATGGCAAAAACCATGGGCACATTGGCGGCCTGTGCATGCGATATGGCTTCTTTTGTTTGCGGCATTACCGCATCATCTGCTGCCACAACTATTACAGCAATATCGGTTACTTTAGCACCACGTGCCCGCATGGCCGTAAATGCTTCGTGGCCCGGTGTATCTAAAAAGGCAATATTTCTGCCGTCTTTTAAGGTTACTTCATAGGCACCTATATGTTGTGTAATTCCTCCGGCTTCGCCGGCAATTACGTTGGTGTTACGGATATAATCGAGCAATGAAGTTTTACCATGATCTACGTGCCCCATGATGGTAACAATGGGAGCCCTTGGTTTTAAATCTTCTTCATTATCTTCTTCATCATTATTATCCAGGTCGCCAGCATCTTCCACGCCAATAAACTCCACTTCATAATTAAATTCGCTGGCAACAAGTTCTATCACATCTGGCTCCAGGCGCTGGTTAATAGAAACCTTGATACCAAGA
>JANOVD010000324.1:0-2529 GCA_031417255.1 Chitinophagaceae bacterium | reverse complement strand
GGACATGGAATCCTATCAAGATAAATTTTCAGCATGTGTGGCTGCTGATGAAAGACACCTGGAGAACGAATGACTGGAGAGAGAAATTTATTTTATGGTTCAGGCACACCGGTTACCGTCCTGCAGATGTAGCAGAAAAATACCCGGTTTATAAAATTGAAGATGTTTATCATTTTGAAAAATATAATACGCAAACTTCTCCGGCATTAAATGTATGGAGCTGGATACAAATGCTGATGGTTTTATTATTCATCAGCTTTATGTTTGGGAATATTGCACTCATTAACAGTCTTGATAAGTCATATATCTTTTGGTATGGCGGTTTTATTTTTTTAAGTGTGTATGCACTTACCGACCTCATGGACAGGAATGCTTCTGCTATTGTGTGGGAATGTATCCGCAGCAGTGTAGGATTAACTTTCCTTTTTGATCAGAATGATTGGTTTGGCGCAGGTACTTATTTGCCAAATATTAAATTCATCATCGGCGTATATTTTATTATTTCTATCATGGTAACAGGCTGGTTTGTTTTAAAACACAAAAAAGAAGATCAGCCAATGAGCCTGGCTGTGTGATCAAATTGCAGAACGGGTTAACTCATTATTTACTGTTCTCCATATTCCCAGAGGGTTTTCATTCTTCAATTCATCAGGCAAAAGATCATTGCTCCAGTTCTGAAAAGCAATTGGCCTGGCAAATCGTTTAATACCGTCGGCGCCAACAGATGTAAATCTTGAATCGGTGCTGGCAGGAAAAGGCCCGCCATGTTGCATGCTCAAACAAACTTCAACACCGGTAGGTACACTGTTTAAAATAAAACGGCCACAGATATTTTTTACGGCTTCCACCAACTCATCATTTTCTTTTATATCATTTTCGGTAGCCATTAAGGTTGATGTTAATTGTCCTTCCAGATTTTTTGCTACATCAATCATTTCATTCATGTTCTTACAGCGGATGATGATAGAGTAGGGGCCAAATACCTCTTGATGTAAAACAGGGTTGTTTAAAAAAGCCTGTCCGCTTGCGGTAGCAATTGTTGGTAAACCTGTCAAACCGCCGTCAGGGTCACTTCGACTCCGCTCAGGATCAACCGCTGACGGGGTTTCAGATTCTGCAACCAAATGAACATCTTCCTGCAATAAAGCATTGCCCTTATTTTTTTTATAGGCATTTACAATTCCTTCATTAAGCATTGGAGCCGGATCAACTTTTTGAATGGCTTTGCCCAAATCATGAACAAATGTTTGCAATTCTTCGCTTTCAATGCCGATAATTATTCCGGGGTTGGTGCAAAACTGGCCAACACCTAATGTGATAGAGCCTGCATATTGTAGTGCAATTTCTGCAGCAGATAATTTTAATTTTTCGGGTAATAAAAAAACAGGATTGATGCTGCCCATTTCTGCAAAAACCGGAATGGGTTCTTTACGTTGGTTGCCCCAATCGAATAATTGTTTGCCACCAAGGTATGAACCTGTAAAGCCAACGGCTTTTGTATGTGTATGCATTACCAATGCTTTTGCCACCCGATAGCTATCGGGTTGAAAACCTGCGCCATGTACATGCGCAAAAATCCCATTGGGCATATTGCATTTTTCAGCAGCAATCAAAATTGCATTTGCAACCAACTCAGAGGTTTGTGCATGTGCCGGATGTGCTTTAATAATTACTGGGCAACCGGCAGCCAATGCGCAGGCCGTATCGCCGCCGGCAGTTGAATAAGCAAAGGGGAAATTACTTGCGCCAAAAATCACCACAGGGCCAAGCGGCACCAGCATTTTCCTGATATCGGGCTTGGGTGGTGTTTTATCCGGTATGGCGGTATCAATACTAGCATCCAGCCAATTTCCTTTTTCACAGGCTTCGGCATAACTGTTCAATTGAAAAATGGTTCTGGCCCTTTCGCCACGCAACCTGGCCTCGGGCAAATTGGTTTCATTCATGGCGGTTTGTATCAACGCATCGCCGCAGTTTTCCAGTTCAATGGCAATGGCTTTCATAAAAGCAGCACGCTGTTTTAAAGAAAATTTTCTGTAGATATGAAATGCATTCCATGCCTGTTGCATTACATTTTCAATTTCCTGTATTGTTGCATCTGTAAACATATAAATTTCATTTTGGGCTAAAGCCCTTTAAGTATTTTTCAATTGCCACGGGCTTAAGCCCGTGGCAATTCAATTTAATGCAGAACGGCTTTAGCCAAAATCTTAATAAAATTCTTCAACATAAAATTCTTTTTAATTCCCGGCAAAATCTTTGATTTAAAAAAACTCCTAACTCCTAACTCCTAACTCCTAACCATTAACTTATAAAACCGGCCTGGTTGCAATACCATCATTAATGATCTTCAAAATATCTTCTCTTTCTTTTCCAACTAATACTAACCTTGGCGCTCTCACATTATCTGATCCGATACCGGCCTGTGCTTCGGCCAGTTTAATGTACTGCACCAGTTTGGGATGAATATCCAACTCCAGCAATGGCATAAACCAACGATAAATTTTTGTGGCTTCTTCAATCTTACCT
>JANOVD010000323.1:0-6674 GCA_031417255.1 Chitinophagaceae bacterium | reverse complement strand
ATCGTGGTATTGGTGTTCATCAAAACAAAGCTAATAAAAAAGGCTTGCCGCTAAAAGTAAGTGTGTTTGTTGGTGGGCCACCATCGCACAGTGTAGCTGCGGTAATGCCCTTGCCTGAAGGTATCAGCGAAATGACCTTTGCAGGTGTTTTAGGTGGAAGAAGATTCAGGTATTGTTATGAAGATGGATTTTGCATAAGTACCGATGCTGATTTTGTAATTACCGGCGAAGTGTATCCAAACGAAAACAAACCCGAAGGGCCCTTTGGCGATCATTTGGGTTATTACAGTCTTACACACGATTTTCCGGTAATGAAAGTACACAAAGTATATGCCCGTAAAAATGCCATCTGGCCATTTACAGTTGTTGGCCGTCCACCACAGGAAGATACCAGCTTTGGCAAGCTCATACATAAAATAACAGGCAAAGCTTTGCAACATGAAATACCCGGCCTTAAAGAAGTGCATGCAGTTGATGCTGCTGGAGTTCACCCACTGTTACTTGCGATAGGCAGCGAAAGATACACGCCTTATTCACCAACAAAACAACCTGCCGAAATTTTAACCATTGCCAATCATATTTTAGGAACAGGTCAACTGAGCTTGGCGAAATTTTTATTTATAACAGCGGATGATAGTAATGAGTTAAGTACAAATAATATTGAAGATTATTTTCGTTTTGTTTTGGAAAGAATAAATTTTAAAAGAGATATTCATTTTTATACAAACACTACCATTGATACTTTAGATTATTCGGGAACAGGATTAAACAGCGGAAGCAAAGTCGTATTAGCTGCTTATGGCGATCCAATCAGGCAATTGACTTCATCAATACCTGATTGCTTAATTAATTTACAGGCATTTGAAAATGCAAAACTGGTAATGCCCGGTATTGTTGCATTACAATCAAAAGCTTTTACAGATTATGAGACAGCAGCAAAAGAAACAGAGATACTGAACCAGCAACTTTCAACTTTTAACTTTCAACTTTCCAACCTGTTATTCATTATTATTTGCGATAATTCCGGTTTTGTGAGTGAAACTTTAAACAATTTTTTATGGGTAACATTCACCCGCTGCAACCCTTCGCATGATTTATATGGCATTGATAGTTTTACTGAAAACAAACATTGGGGCTGCAACGGACCGCTGGTGTTTGATGCCCGTATCAAACCGCACCATGCCCCGCCTGTTGAAAAAGATGCAGCTACTGAAAAAAAAATTGACAGATTTTTTGAAAAAGGCGGGAGCCTGTTTTCAATCATATAAACTAAATCAAACGTGTTGAGCTGTTAAAAAAGAAATAGCATTTAAAACCCGCTTTCTGTCTATGTTTCGACAAGCTCAACATGACAGAAAGCTGTCAGCCTGAGCCTGTCGAAGGCGGCTTCCAGAACGAATCTTAAGTTTTAATAGCACAACACGTTAAATCTAAATAAATTAAGGCGCAGTTTTCTTCTTTATCACCACCTGCTCATTAAGCTTATCAAACATTTTTTTATAAAACTCTTTAAAATTGGCATAGGCATCTGCCGGGTAAAAAGTCTTTTTAAATTCAACTGTCATTCTAACATTCAGCAAATTGGCTTCTACCTGAACAGAACGGCTGAAAATGATGCCGTTATCGGGCGTTGATAAACTTATATTTTCGGGAACCCCGTCAAAAGTAAATTCCTTCGGAATAGTAAAGTTTCCAAAAATGGTATATTCCTGGTGTACACCAAAATCAATATCCGATACCCGGTTACCGGCTATAAAAGGGTTTTTTTCGAGGTCGGAAAAAAGGTTTATCGAAAAATAACGATAATCGCCTGAGCTGTTTAAAACCGAACTGAATTTTACTTTTTGCTCCAGCGGTAGTGAATCTGCATCCAGGTTATTAATGGCAATATCTTCAATTTTTAAAGCAGGATAAGCTGCAATAAAATAATCAGCCTTAAATTTTTCCTTATTATCTGCCCATTCGTTACAACGTTGTACACGTGCATAATCATAACAGTTTACCAGTCCGGTACCCTTCATATTTCCTTCTGCATCAATTTCGCCCTGCACAGCCGACATTACTTTATACTTATGTTTCCCCGACAGGATATCCTTCCATCTTCCGTTATCGCCTTCAAGTATAAAACCGTTTGTGTTAACAATCTTCTCAGGCACTAATTTGTAATTGATAAATTTATCTGTAGCATCCAGTACAAATGTTTTATCCTTAATGATAACATACGCCATAACCGTATTAAACTGGTTTATGAAAGGATAGAAAGGCGTAACCAGGCCATGGTCTCTTGTGCTGAAAAGAATGGGAGTGGCTTTTACACCGGCATCATTCAGCAGGTTTATCAATAACAGGTTTATATCGGCAACATTGCCGGTTTTGGTTTCCCATGTTTTACTGATGCCATTATCGGTATAAATGTAATCTTCTTCTTCATTCCAGTTCATTGATTTGCGCAGGCTGTTGTAAATGAATTTCATTTTTGTTTCTGCATCAGCAATTTGTTTTGCTTCATCAACAAATGCCTTTGCAGATGAAACTGATTTTTCGAGCTGTAAACCAAAATCATCACGCTTTCTCAGGTCTTTAATTACATTGCTCCATTTTAAACTGATATCTTCAACCCTGCTTTCGCTGTAATAAATTTGAGTTAACTGAAAATTAAGCCTTTGCATATAATCCATGGGAGAGCCCATGAATGGTTCGTTTTTTATACCCGGCAGGTTACGCATAATGTAATTACTCTTTAAGGATTTGGTTTGTATAAAACCTTCATCCATAGATATTGATTCATTGATGATCTCCTGTTTATCTTCAATAGGATCAACAACAGATGGCTGAACAGAAAAACGAAAAATTTGCGGCACCTTCAACTGGTATTCACTGTATTTCACCGGTATTCTTCCCTGGAAATACCAATCATTAAGGTGAATGGTTTCTCTTTCAATCGAATAAGAATACTCTATAATGCTACCCACTTTTACTTCGGGGAAGGTAATGATCATTGCGGCTTGTGAAGCATCAATTCTTTTAGAATAAATAGAACTTTTTTTAACTTCTGTGGTTTGAATTTTTCCGGCCTCATCAATATTATAAGTAACGGCCTTAATTTTTAAAACTCTTCCTGCATTATTTAAATTATAATAATTGATCCTTACATCTGCCTGCGATATTCCTTTTTCTTTTAAAATTTTAATACGCCTACGTCTTTCAAAAACTGTTTTAAAAGTTGAATAACCTACAGTACCGCGGTCGTAATAGGTATTTCCATAGTCAATTAAAACCACTGCTTCAGCACCCATGTCAAAATCGCAGTCGGTCATCACCATGTCGGCCTTATCAACTTTGCCAAAACCGGGTTGTCCTTTTTGGGCAAATGAAAGTTGTGTAACAGCAAATAGAAAAAAAAGGGATGTGCAGACTGTTTTCATACTGTTTAATTTTAAATAGTGTCTCAGTTTGAATTACCGCCTTAATTAATGAGTTGTCAGCCTGAGCCTGTCGAAGGCGGGTTTACTCAATTAATCCGGGTTCGACAAGCTCACCCTGACACTCTTATAAAATTCAGGCTTGTCATTTTTAAAGAGCTTAAAACTTTTTATGAGTGCCTCAGCCTGACAACTTTTCAATTTGAGGCATGACCAAATTTTAAGCTAATATAATAATAAGCATTTAAGTTGTATTTGTTATCACTAATTTTATCAATAAATATTTTTAGATGAAGCTGTTATATTTTATTAGTTTGATGTTGAGCCTTGGCAATGTACATGCACAAACTGTTTCCAATACTTTAAAAAACAATACTGATGATAATACTTTGCTGTGGGAGATAAGAGGTAACGGACTTACATCTCCCAGTTATTTATATGGCACTTTTCATTTGCTTTGTACCGAAGATGTGCATTTCAGTACTTCATTAAAACATGCTATTAGCAACAGCAGTGAGGTTTACCTGGAACTTGACCTGGATGATCCCTCTGTTCTTTTGGGAGCCATCATGCTGATGAATATGAAAGATGGAAAAAAATTAAAAGACCTTTATACAGCTGAGCAATATAAAAGAGTTTCAGATTATTTTAAAGACAGCCTGCAAACACCCATCGGCCTTTTTCAGGGGATGAAACCTGGTTTTTTGATGGCATTGCTCTATCCCAAAATGATGCCCTGCAGTAATACCACGAGTGTTGAAGAAGAAATAATGAAACTGGCTAAAGAAAATAATATTGCAATTAATGGTTTGGAAACAATGGCTTTTCAGGCATCGATGTTCGACAGTATATCCTACGAAAAACAGGCAACAGAATTATTACAGGCCATTGACAGTATGGAAAAATCAAAAGTTTATTTTGGGTTGATGTTAAACGCTTATAAAAATCAGCAACTGAATCAAATTGAAAAGATCATCAATGATCCGGAGTTTGGTGTAGAAGAAAACCAGGATATTTTATTGGATAAAAGAAATAAGAACTGGATTGTGCAGTTGAAAGAAATAATGAAAAAGAACTCTGTTTTCACCGCTGTTGGTGCCGGGCATTTGGTGGGTAAAAATGGTTTGATTGCTTTGTTGAGGGCTGAAGGATTTACAGTAAAGGGGTTGGAGAATAATCAATAATTATTAATTAATAATTATTGATTATTGGGGGAGTATTAAAAGATGAGAGTCGTTCTATTTAATAACAACTTCCTTTATCGTCTTTTCGCCCAGTGCTTCATTAACCCGTTCAATGATTTTTTCTTTTTGATAAAGCAATTCGTTTTTTAAAGGAGCAACGTTTGTGGTAATAAATAATGTAGCATTGATGATCTGGATTTTATCAGTGTATTTGGCAATGGTTTTACCCATTACTTCTTCCCAAACCTCTTCAATACGCAAAGCCTGTATGCCGCTTTTAAGTTTGCTCTTTTGTAAAAACTGATTGATGGCATCCTGTAAAGAAATTTCTCCCATACCACAAAAATAAGTTATTTGCTGCGGAAATATTTGTAGCCACGGATTGCACAGATTAACTCAGATTTATTTGCTTCGCAAATTTTAACTGCCACAGAAACACAGAAGCACAGAAAAGAAAAAGAAGATGTATTTCTTCTGTGCTTCCGTGCCTCTGTGGCAAAACTTACAATTCAATTATCTGGTAAAGCGTTTCTAATTTTTCAAAGGCTTGTTCTAATCTATCTCTGTGTGTATCGGTAATAAAAACCTGCCCGGTGTTTTCGTTGCAAACCCAGTGCAGAAGCTGCTGCATACGATTGTCATCCAGTTTTTCAAATACATCATCCAGCAGCAGGAGCGGGGCAAAGCCTTTACTGGCTTTCAATAATTCAAACTCTGCCAATTTTAAAGCAAACAATAAACTTTTTCGTTGCCCCTGCGATGCGGTTGTTTTAAAAACCTGCCCGTTTAACTGAAAAGCAATATCATCTTTATGAATACCGGCATTGCTGCGTTGCAGCAAAAAATCTTTTTGCCGGTAACTGTTCAGCAATTCATGAAAACTGCTGTCATTCAAACGGCTGTCGTATTGTAATGAAATGGTCTCATCATTATCTGCAATACGGTGATAAAATTTTTGTACCAGCGGAATTAATTCCTCATTAAATTCTTTACGCTTTTTATAAATAAAATTACCGGGTGCAATCAACTGTTCGTCCAACACTTCCAGCAAAGGCCAGTCAGTTTTTCCCTGCTCGGCAAAGCGTTTCAATAAACTGTTTCGCTGTAGCAATACTTTATTATAAATAATCAGTTGCTGCAGGTATTCAGCATCCACCTGACTTAGTACAGTATCCATAAACCTGCGCCGATCTTCACTGCCGCCTGTTATCAAACCAATATCATCCGGGGCAATCATCACCGCCGGAAATTTGCCGATATGCTCCGATAATTTTGTGTAAGCCGCACCATTCAGCAAAACTTCTTTCTTCCCTCCATTTCTGAAAATACAAACAATTTCATCTGACTTTATCGCATTACTATCTTCAACATCTCCGCTTATATCTCCCGGATTTCCTCCCCCTTCGGGGGAGATAGAGGGGGCCGCCTCAATCCTAAACCCATCACTCCCAAACTGCATATTCAAAGCATCGGCTTTGGTAAAATAACTTTTAGTAAAACAGCAATAGTAAGCAGCATCCAGCAGGTTGGTCTTGCCTTTACCATTGAGGCCGCAAATGCCAATAACCCTTTCGGTAAAATCAAAAGAGGCGTATTGATAATTCTTAAACTGTGTTAAAGATATTTTACTGAAAAATAACATGGGCTGCAAGATACAGAATGTATATACGTGATGCCAATGCCGGAAATTCGGTATTTTTATACAATACACAAAAGCGCTGCCGGGCAAGCAAACCAAATGCCTGTTATTTTCGTTTAGTTATAGTAATGAAAGCAGTCACAATTATATTGTCCCTTTTATTTTGTTGTACTGCACTGTCATCAGCTCAAAACGTTAAACTAGATTGGGCCGCTTCAATGCGTGGCAGTTCGTATGATGTTTGCCAGGCAATTGCTTTGGATGATGATGGTAACCTGTATGCTGCAGGATACTTTTCTACCACGGTTGATTTTGATCCGGGCGCCGGTGTTTATAACCTCAATTCGGCAAATGCCGATGCGCCTATTGCGGAAGGGGCGGGAGTCTTAAACCCATGAAAAACATCCGCTCATGTCGAGCGAAGTCGAG